>JAOZPY010000446.1 GCA_029932495.1 Desulfobacterales bacterium | reverse complement strand
CGATCATGACGACGACTTCCTGGCGGCGGATGCGGGTGGAAAAATCACGCAGGGCGCAGACCCCGTTGGCGAAGGTCTTGCTGATGTTGTCGACCTCGATGATGTAATCCTCGGCTGCTGACGCCATCAAAAATATGCTCCTCGCCCGCCCTAGCTGAAAACCTTGAAGCGGCTTTCCATGATGCTGACCACGAAAGACAGGCTGACGGTGATCAAAAGGTAGATCACCGCGACGGTGAACCAGATTTCGAAGGTCAGAAATGTTTCCGACACGATCACGCTGCCCTGCATGGTCAGGTCGTAGACCGCGATGGTGCTCACCAGCGCCGAATCCTTGATCAGCGAGATGGCCTGGCTGGTCAGCGGCGGCAGCACCCGGCGCAGCGCCTGGGGCAGGATGATGCAGCGATAGGTGTCAAAGCTGCTCAACCCCAGGCTGTAGGCCGCTTCCCACTGGCCGGCATGAATCGAGACGATGCCCGCGCGCAGCATCTCGGAGGCATAGGCGCCTTCAAAAAGGCTCAAGGCCAGGATGGCCGAGGCAAAACGGCTGATGTCCAGTATCGGGGCGATAACGAAATAAATGAAAAACAGCTGCACCAGCAGCGGGGTGTTGCGAATCAGCTCCAGGTATGCCCGGGCCAGGGCCTTGCCCAGCACGGAATGCGACAACCTCAACAGGGCGGTCACCAACCCCATCACAAATGACAGCCCCAGGCTGATGACGGTGATCTGCAGGGTTACCAGCAACCCTTTGAGCAGCGGGCCGGCAATCAGCCGGGAATTTTCAAAGGAAAAAATATACTTGGGCACCTGGTACCACTGCCAGTTGTAGCCCAGCCGGTCGCCGCTGTGGATCAGAAACCAGGTCAGTGCGGCAATGACAGCCAGAAACTTCAGGATATCCAGCAAGGTGGAACGCAGGTGGCGTGCCGTGGCGGTTTTTGCAAAAAGAAAAGCCGGAGCCATCATGTGAAATAAAATCCATCCGATTTTTGCGCCGATGCGCTCGCCAGCGAGGGGGCAGAAATACCAAGCTGGCGCGTGCAGGTATTTCAACGGCGAAAACAGGTGTCTTGATATGAATTCAGGCTCTTAGATGTACGACAGCCAATGGGTTCTGTCAACGGGTTTTGCGGGCCGGCCCGGCAGCGCAAGAGAAAATCGGGACGATTGCAAAAAGGCAAAAATCACCGCCCCGGCCTAAAACAGTGGACACATTGAACCGCAAGGTTGTATAAAGAGAGTAAACGCGCATCGAAACGGGAAGTCAAATAACTGATTGCATATGCGGAGATGAGCCATGAGCTTGACGCTGATGGAGGGCAACGAGGCCATTGGCCGGGGGGCGCTGGCGGCGGGCTGCCGCTTTTTTGCGGGCTATCCGATCACGCCGGCCACCACGATTTACAACACCATGCTCGAGTTGCTGCCGCCGGCCGGCGGCATCTGCATGCAGGGCGAAGACGAAATCGCTTCCATCGGGTTTTGCCTGGGGGCTTCCATGGCCGGTTTAAAGGTGTTGACCGCCACCTCGGGACCCGGCATCAGCCTGTACAGCGAACAGATCTCGTTTGCCATCGGCAGCGAGATTCCCCTTGTCATTATCGATGTCCAGCGCCTGGGCCCGTCCACGGGCTCGGCCACCAGGGGAGCCGACGGGGATATCCAGTTTTTGCGCTGGGGCAGCAGCGGCGGGCTGCCGGTGATCGTGCTGGCCCCCGTGGATGTCGCAGACTGTTATGTGCTCACCATGCAGGCCTTTAACCTGGCCGAGCAGTACCGCTGCCCGGTGTTCGTGGCCGCCAACAAGGAAATCTCAATGACCCGCGAGACCATCGATCTGGACGCCCTGGACCTGCCGCCGGTCATTGAACGCCGCCGGGCCGATACCAGCCGGCCCTTTGTTCCTTTTGCCGTTTCCGGCGATCAACGGGTGCCGGATTTTCTGCCCATCGGCAGCCGGCGCATCGTGCGCCAGACATCCTCGACCCACGGTGAAAACGGATACATCACCACCGATGCGGAAGAAATCGCCCGGTTCCAGCAGCGCCTGGACGCCAAGCTCAACCAGGCTGTTTCTGATTTTACGTATTACGACGAATATGTCGCCGAGGGAGCCGACACCCTGGTGATTGCTTACGGGGTGACTTCCCGGGCGGCCACAGCGGCGGTCAAAAGCTTGCACCAGAACGGACATCCGGCGTCGCTGCTGATTTTAAAGACCCTGTGGCCCGTGCCCGGGCGGCTGATCAGCGAAAAGGCCGCGCCTTACAATCGGGTGGTGGTGGCCGAAATGAATCTCGGGCAGTACGTCCGGGAAATCCAGCGAGTGCTGCCCGAAAAGAAGATCGATTTTTTGGGGCAGATGAACGGCGAGCTGATCAAACCCGCCCAGGTAAAGGAGGTCATTTACGGTGGATAGCCTGTTAAACAACGATCGTCCGCCGGTGTTTTGTCCCGGCTGTTCCCACGACAAGGTTCTGCACGCCCTGGACCAGGCCCTGGGCCAGATGGGCTACCGGGCCGAGCAGATCGTCATGGTTTCCGATATCGGCTGTTCCGGCCTGTTCGATACTTTTTTTAACACCCATGCCCTGCACGGTTTGCACGGCCGGGCCCTGACCTATGCCACCGGCATCAAAATGGCCTGCCCGGATTTAAAGGTCATCGTGACCATGGGCGACGGCGGGCTGGGCATCGGCGGGGCCCACGTGCTGAGCACCTGCCGGCGAAACATCGATCTGACCCTGCTGGTGCTCAACAACTTCAATTACGGCATGACCGGCGGCCAGTATTCGTCCACCACCCCGGTGCAGGCCCAGGTCAGCTCGGGCTTTTTAAACCGGTTGGAACAGCCCCTGGACATCTGCCAGGTCGCCGGGGCGGCCGGAGCACAATACGTGTCTCGCATTTCAACCTACGACAGCCACCTGGTCGAAGGCCTTAAAGAAGCCATCGCCTTTGATGGATTCTCCCTGGTCGATATCTGGGGGATTTGCCCGGGCCGCTACACGCGGCGCAACAAGCTGACGCCCAAGATGATTGAAGCCGACCTGGCCGGCCTGCCGGCAGCGGAAAAGTTTAGATCCCGCGACGGCCGGCTGGAATATGGCCGGGCCTACCGCCAGGCGGCCGCCGGGCTTGCGCCCCCCGCGGAGCCGGTGCGTATCGAAGCCACCTGCACGCTGCCGCAAAAGGGCCGCAGTGAAGTGGTGCTGCTGGGAAGCGCCGGCCAGCGGATT
>JAOZPY010000445.1 GCA_029932495.1 Desulfobacterales bacterium | reverse complement strand
AGAGATGTCGGCCCGCTTTATTAACGCACCATACCACAGTATTGACAGTGAAATTGAGCGCGGTCTGCGGCTGATTGTCGAATTCATGGAATTTGACCGTGGTTCTTTATTTCAACTTTTCAAAGAAGGTATGAAGCTTACCCACTCCTGGGCGGCGGATGATTTCGCACCCATGAAATCCTATATTGCTGAAAAAGAAATTCCCTGGGCACTGGGTGTGCTTCTTAAAAACAACGATATTTTCAGGTTTGACAGTTTTGAAAACCTGCCTGCCGAAGCTAAGAAGGATAAAAAGTTTTTTAAAAAATACGGGCCCATGTCAGCTGTGGCGGTCCCCCTTTCAGCGGGCGGAAAAGTTATCGGCACCGTCGCCTTCGGCAACCTGCAGATCAAACCGCCCCTTGCCGATGAACTGGTGGAACGCATCCGCCTGGTGGGAATGATCTTTGCCAATGCGCTGGTGCGCAAGAAAGCAGAAGAGTCGTTGCAGACGGCTTTTAGCGAAATTAAGAAGCTTAAAAATCAGTTGAAACTGGAATGTGGTTATCTGCGCGAAGAAATCGAGCTAAAATTCAAGTACGCTGAAATTGTCGGCCGCAGTGATGCCATCAAAAGGGTGTTGAATCAAATCGAAAAAGTGGCTGCAACTGACGCGACGGTGCTTTTGCTCGGCGAGACGGGAACAGGCAAGGAATTGTTGGCCCACGCAATTCACAATATAAGCGGTCGCAAAGATCGAGCCATGGTAAAGGTCAATTGTGCGGCCCTGGTTTCAACGCTGATTGAAAACGAACTTTTTGGAAGAGAAAAAGGCGCTTACACGGGCGCTTTGACCCGACAGATTGGCCGTTTTGAAGTTGCCGACGGCTCAACGCTTTTTCTGGATGAAATCGGAGAGCTGCCCCTGGAACTGCAGCCCAAGCTGTTGCGAGTGCTTCAGTCGGGCCAGTTTGAACGCTTGGGCAGCAACCGGTCGATCAAGGTGGACGCCCGGATTATCGCCGCCACAAACCAAGAGTTGGCCGAGGCCGTTCGCAGAGGAAAATTCAGGGAGGACCTTTACTTTCGTCTGAATGTTTTTCCCATCACCGTGCCGCCCTTAAGACAACGCAAGGATGACATCCCCTTGTTGATTTGGGCTTTTGTCAGGGAATTTGAATCCCTGATGGGAAAAACCATCAAACACATCGCCAAATCAAGCATGGATGCCATGCAGCACTATCCCTGGCCGGGCAATATCCGGGAGTTGCGAAACGTCGTGGAAAGGGCCATGATCCTGTGCAAGGGATCCACCCTGTCTTTTGATATTCCACGTGATTTCTATGTCCGATCCGACCACCCAAAGCTGATGCCACTAAAGTCCCTGGAAAAAGAGCATATTGAAGAGGCCCTGCGCGTCAGTGGCTGGCGTGTCCGAGGCCGACATGGCGCCGCCGAGATCCTCGGATTAAAACCCACCACCCTTGACTCGAAAATAAAAAAACTCGGTATCAAGCGCCACCCATAGCCCTCCGAATATTCGTATCTTTTATGAAATATCGTAGCTTACTATCTATATCCTGCCAATTTTCTTTTCACCACTAATAAATTTTTTAATGTAACTTCAATAAGTTAAAATACAACCGGCATTGTTTTAAAGCTTTGGCTCAATTGTTGCTGGTAAATTAAGATTAAATACCCATAACACAATCCGATCATCTAAAAGAAAACAATTCCCTGTAAAGATGGTTATCAGCTCATTAACAATTGTGACGCCACCGGACAGTGGCAGACAAATCCGAAGGGCCTTCCGGTCGTTGCTGTCTTTTGTACGCCTTCAAGCCGGCTGCCTGGCCTGCAATGTGTACCAGGATCTGGAAAACCCCGACACCATCGTCATGGAGGAAAAATGGCGAACCGTCAAAGATTTGCACCGTTACATCCGCTCGGAACACTATCGCAAGGTGCTGGGATTGATGGAACTGTCCACCATAGAGCCTGAAATCAGTTTTTGCAAGGTGGCAACCATTGAAGGCCTGGAGCTGATCCAATCCATTCGTGCCTGAGTGAGGTCAGCGGCAATCAGCGGCGGACAAAACCCGGCCTGCGATTGCCTTTAAAGCAAACAGTGATACCAGCTAAAAAAGGAGAAAGCATCATGAGAATCAAACAACTGGGAATCTTTTTCATCGCCATGGCATTTATTTTCAGCGGGCTGACATTTTCTTATGCCGCCGAGGATGTGATCGTATTGAAAGTGGCCACCACCCAACCCCGCAGGCACCCCCTGCACGATTATGCTTACCTGCCTTGGGGCAAGGAAGTCGAAAAACGCACCCATGGCAAGGTAAAATTCAAGTGGTACCTGGCCAGCAGTCTGGTCAACCAGATGCAGGCCCAGAAAGCTGTCAGAGACGGACTGGTGGATGTGGTGGTGCAGGATGCCATCTGGGTAGAAGAATCCCGGTATCCCATCGCAAAACTGTTGAATCTGCCTTTCATGGTAGACTCCCCCCGCCATGGCGCCTATACTTTTTACAAGGCTTACCAGGCGATTCCGGAAATGCGCAAAGAATTTGTCAAGGTCAAGCCCCTGGGATTTTTCACCACCGGACTGCAAAACATCTGCTATAAAGGCTCCCCCCCTAAGACACTTAAAGATATGAAGGGCAAAAAATACTGGTCGGGATCCAAAATGACAATCCAAATGGTCAAGCTGTTCGGCGCCACGCCGGTGAGCACAAAGCTTCAGGACGTGTACATGGGGCTGCAGCGGGGGATGCTCGACGGCGCTTTCTTTCCGATTGCACCCGCAGCGGCTTTCAAACTGACTGAAATCACAAACGGATACACCATCGGCAATTTTAGCGCCGGCTGCCAGTATTTTGCCATGAATCTAAAAAAATGGAACAGCCTGCCGCCTGACGTTAAAAAAGTTTTTGAAGATCTGACCCCGTCCGTCGGCATGTTGGCCGGCACCACCCTTAATAAATTGACCCGTAACGTGCTTGCCGGGCTGAAAAAACGCGGAGACACTGTTTATTTTCTGCCTGCCGAAGAAAAAGCCCGCTGGCGGGCAAAACTGAAACCTATTTACGACCAGACGATTGCCGACATTAATAAAAAGGGCCTGGACGGCAGATCGATGTTTGAAAAGATGATGGCCCTGGCCGATGAAGCCCGCAAAAACCCCTACCCAAAGGCAGACGCCTGGTGGAAACGGAAATAATATTTGCCAACCATCGTTTGGGCCATGACTGATCATGGCT
>JAOZPY010000444.1 GCA_029932495.1 Desulfobacterales bacterium | reverse complement strand
GGTGGCAGCCTCTGAAGTCATGCATGAACGCATTGCCGGCTCCAGGCTGGTGGTGCTGCCGTCGGCCCGGCATTTATCCAACATCGAACAGGCGACCGCCTTCAATGAAGCGTTGATCGATTTTTTGCTGAATTGCTGACCCGTCTGAAGTGATCCAAAACTGGGACAAACCGGGGTCGTAAACTCTTCTATCCGGGTGACTACATTGAAAAAAATATGGCGCCCCCGGGAAAGTCGCGATGCCATATTATTTGTTGTCATTTTTGGTGTTGCAGCGGCAGGATTTCTGATCAAGGCACACCCGGCAGCGGTCCTCGCTGCACTGCTGGCAGCTGAAGCAATCTTGGCAGGGATGCTTTTTAAAAGACGCTGGTTGTTTTTCCGGAACGTAAACCTTGCCCCTTAATCCGGAAATGGTTTCAAAACCCATAGTCGACTCCTGGTACAGCACACATTAGTTTTACGCGCGCCGACGGTTTTGTTTGCGGTCGCAATGGGTGTACATGACCACCTGGGGGTCAATATGTAAATAGCCGGCAGGCCTGCGGGAAGGCGTGTTGTCTGTGAGCGCTTCAACCGCATTGCCGAAAAATGACTTGATGATTGCCGAAAGTTGATTGCGCAGCTCCGAATAGGAGTAATGGCGTGCGGCGATCTGGTAGTTGGTCCGCACCATTGTTTTGCGACGTTTGGAGGAATCCAGAATTTCCACGACATTTTGGACGGTTTTTTTGGACAAAAAGCCGTCCATCACTGCCAGGTCAAAGCCCAGCGGTTCAATGTCCCTGACAAAGGTAGCATAGCGGTTGATCAAAATCGGCTTTTTAAAATAAACGGCTTCCAGAAATGCGTTTCCGAAGCCTTCGTAAAGGCTGGGATACGTGATAAAATCCGCATAAGGATAAACATCCCACAAAGAGCAAAGTGTCGGCTCGTCACCGTTGCAGTTTAACGGGTCGCCAATGCGAATTGACACCAGCCGCAGGTCCACCCCATGTTCGGCGGCATGCTCCTTTAACCACTCGGCATATTCCATCCCCTCGTCGCCGGCTTCATGGGAGATGACCAGTTTGTTGCGGGAATCTTTGAGTTCCCGGACCAATTCGATGGCGAATTCAATGCCCTTGCGCTGCACGATGCGCGTGGGCTGCAAAATCATCCGGTCGGTGGGTTCCAGACCGATGGATTCCCGGAAAATACGGGTGGTTTTCGTGCTCACCCGCGGCGGGTGTTCAAAATCCAGCACGTTGGGAATGATGCCCGAGGAAATACCGGTACGCAGTGCCAGCTGTTCCCGGGCCTCGGAATTGATCACCACATGGCGGATATTGGCCAGGTTGGGCGGAAAAGCCATCCGGATGTAATCCCCGATCGCATTGACCGCAAAACGCACCCGTTCCCAGAAAAAATCATGATGATGAGCAATGGTGGGAATCTGGGTTTCGGCGATGGTTTCGGTCAGTGCCAGCCCAAGAGGTACGTTCAGTGGAATGGTCAGTGCGTTTTCGGCTACCAGCATATCCAGTTCAAATCGGCGGATAAATTCATGCAGCCGGTTCTTGAGCAATGAGCGCATATCGTGGATAACCCGGGTGACCGGCTGGCTGCGCCCGGTCTGGCCGAAAACCTGCTGGCGGATCCATTGGATCTGGGAGTGCTGAAAGTGTGCCTCGGGTACCAGCAGACTTTTTTCGGGTTCGCGATTGATCTCCCCGGCAAACCAGAAACAGCGGTGCCCGTTTTGCTGCAGTACATCCGCCCATTTGCTGGATTCCAGGGAAACGCCGTCGGTCCCCGCAAAGCGGGTGGATACAAAACCAATATTTATAGCCATGATGTTATCATTTTAAATCTACTGATCGTTGTTGATTGATAGACTCCATTAACCCCAAGCACTAACATCCCCTACACCTTGAAGCTTGTGCCTTGCACCTTGCGCCCTGTACCTTGCACCTTTATTCTTAACCACTGTTTAGAGCCACACAAGCCGGCCGGGTTACAAAAATAAAAAGCGGCCGGCTGTGTTTTTCCCGTCCCTCTTAAACAGGTTTTCCAGCATCCCGGCCACCACCACGCACGCCAGTCCAAAGGGCAGATATCCCGCATAGCCGAGCAGGGGCATTTCAAAAACCTTGAAGCGGTAGACCAGCGGAATACTGTACTGCCATTTGGCCAGACTGAAATAGTTCCACATTTCCCAGAACAACCCGCAAACAAGTGCCGCCACCGCGGCTGCAACCGCACCGCTCCAGTCCCCTTCGGCCATCGTTGAAAACACATGGTGCTGCCCTATGAGCGTCTGCAGGCACACGATAATCAAAAGCGGACAAATCCACACCAGGGGAAACAATAAATTCGGCCACACACCGATGCCGGCCAGTGCGGCCGCAGAAAAAAACAGCACCACGGCAGCCAGAAAGCGAGCATGCGAACAGCCAATATGAAAAAATCCGGCATATCCACGTATCCATCTGCTCGAAAGCAGCCACTGCCGGGTGCTCAATACAGCG
Source organism: Desulfobacterales bacterium (assembly GCA_029932495.1). GTDB lineage: Bacteria > Desulfobacterota > Desulfobacteria > Desulfobacterales > JAFDCJ01 > JAFDCJ01. The sequence continues at coordinate 757 of JAOZPY010000444.1, read as the reverse complement.
GGCAGCACCGTGGAAAAACACAGCGTAGCATACCAGAAATATTCCCGGCCACTGAAGACCACCCCCGTGTAATGCCAGTTTTGAACGAAACGGTTCAGGTATTCGAAAAACCACCAGAAAACAGAACTGGCTGGAAAAAGCAATAGAAAAAACCCGGGCCGATCCGTCATCAGGCAGCGTCCGGTTCGCTGGCGGCACAGGGCATTGATCACAATGATGTAGGACAGCCACAGCGGCGTGAAGGTATGGGGCTGAAAGGCGGCAAACCAGCCAAAGCGGGTCCAGGCCAGAATCCAGGCCAAAATGCCGATCCCGACCCCGGTCCAGCCCCACCAGGGAAACTGATGGGCTGGCAGGGTGTCAACCGGACGGGAAGCTTTGCGACAGGCATGAACGCCGTAAACGGTCAGAGGCACCACCACCGCCAGGATAAAAACCGTAAACCCTCCAAAAGCCGCCCATGAAAACGGCGCATGCAAAACAGTCCCGGTTCGGGGAGGAAACTGCAGATAGACAACAGCCGGGTGGCCGGCCGCAATCACCCCCAGCAAGGGCAGGCTCAGCAGCATGCACGCCAGAACGAAAATTTGAAATACAAACGATTTGATACCGAACATGGGAGTGCATGATCCCGGATGTACGCCAGGCTGTTAGATGCCTGACCGGCTCCCGGCCGGCGCACATCCGGTATAGACAGCCAATTCAAGATAATATTGCCCGCGCTATGCAGTCAGGCGCTTGACGAGCTGTTAATTAG
>JAOZPY010000443.1 GCA_029932495.1 Desulfobacterales bacterium | reverse complement strand
TTTGGGCGCAGGTCTTGCAGTAACCCAGCTTGTCAAGCATGGTGCTGATCATGCGGTCGTAAAGTTTCTGGTTTTCTTCGTTGGTCCGGTTTGCCAGCGCACCGATCAGACTGCCCGCACCAGCGATATCTGATTTAAGGCGCACATCGGTGACCGCCTTGACCAACTCCAGGTTATCCATAAAATCGTAGCCCGGATCAACGGATATCTTCTGGCCGTATATTTTGCGAATTGAGGTGCGAAATGATTCCCGCTGTTCTTCGGTCTTAAGACCCAGCCGCTCCTCGACGCTGTTGATGTAACGCTCGTCGATCTTAAGTGCCTTGAGCTCTCCGGTCTGCGGATCTTTGTATTTCCACATTTTATCAGCACCCAGGTTTTCGGCATCGATGCCGATGATCATGTTCACATAATTCATCACGTCTTTTCGAATGGCAAAAGGCTCATCCATATAAGCATTGAACATTTCAGTCATGATCCGTTCGCGATACAGCCCTTTGGCGGTCTTGAGATCTTCCAGGTATTTGGTGCGGTCATTGGCCTCGGTGACGTAATCGAGGATAATACGTTCCAGGGCCCTGAAAATATCATAGGCGAACATGCACTGTCCCTCGTTGGTTTCCGAGCTTTCGATCAAAAGCTGGATTGCCCGGCCGAGGTTGCGCTGCCCCAGCCCCTTCTGGCCGAAGCGGTTGATGATTTCAGGATCCTGGTTGAGCGTATCGATGACTTCGGCCAGGGTCTTGATGCTCTTTTCACCGGCCACTTCGCCAGCGGCCAGCTTCATGGTTTCCACCGGGGTCAGTTTCTCGGAACGCGGCAGACGGGACAGCACCACCGCCACCGAGGCTGCATAGTTCAGGTTGGGGTCCTGGTGCAGCTCCTCGTAAGTCAACGTGGTACGGGCCTCACTGCCAATGGTATAGTTGGTCAGCTCCTTTTGCAGCTTGTAGTTGGTATTGTGCGATACGTAGCAGATCCGGCAGCGGTCAACAATCGGAGCCTCTTCTTTTTCAGACAGAAAGCGATGAAATTCCGAGTTGTTGCTGGTGGCAATGATCAGGGTATCGATGGGCCATTTAAACCCGTCGATTTCAATGTTGCGGTTCTGGATAACCCCCAGATAGACCTGGACCAGGTCTTTTTTGTTCTTGTATATTTCGTCGCTGAAATGAATTCCGCCGCCGGCCACCCGGGCCAATGCCCCGCGCCGCAAATCAAAACGATAGGGATTGTTGGTATCGGAAATGTGCAGCAGCCTTTGGATTGACTCTTCGCCCAGCAGGTCCACTGAGGAGGAGGTAATTTTGTCCTTGGCCGGGTATTTCCCGGTCACCGTCCCCAGGCTTTCAATCAATGGTACCGGAACAATTTCGATATATTTGAGCATATCTTCGATCTTGCCGCCGGTAAAATTCGTAATATCATTCCAGATGTATCCGCTGCACGCCCCCAGGGGCCGGTAATTCTCATACACCTCTTCAATCTGTTTGTCGGAAAACCCGATCTTGCCGGCCAGATACTCCCGGTTTTCATCCGGGTCTTCAAACAGGTTCATGGCCAGAATCATGGGGTCTTCATAGGTCTGGGATTCAATAGTCTTTATCTTTCCGTAATTGCCCAGCTTGTCCATGTTCAAAAACCGGAAGGTATACTTTCGGTTGCCTTTCTGGGACAGAAACCGACGGTAGCAGTCAGACAAAAACTCGACGAAAAAGGTTTTGCCGTTTCCCGGTTCTCCCACGAGAACAAAGGCCATCTCTTTTGATGAACCACCTTCGGCAGCATCTTTGACATAGGAAACAAAGCTGTTGATTTCGTCATACATGCCGATCACATGCTTGGGACCCTGGCGGAAGATACTGAAATCATAAGTCGTTTTGCCGTTAACCACCACCTTTTCAATGCTGCTTCCCAAAATCATGCGGGTGACAGCCTGAAAGGCATTTTCAAAGCGGCGGCGCCCCGCTTTAACTTCGGCCAAATGGTGCTGGAGTGTGCTGGCATTACTAGGCATTTTATCCCTCTCCCATAATGTGTTTGATTGATCCCCGGCCATTTCTTTGATTACGGCTATCCTGCGACCCGATTTCCTCCGGGCAAGCTGCACAGCCGCGACCATTACCGTTACCCGCGCAGGGCCGTGACGCAACCGTTACCGTCCTCACGGCAGCCGCGGCCATCCGGGTTGTTATAAAATTTTGTAAAACCCCATGAATTCCGGCGATACCCCGTTATCCCTTTATCTTGATCGTAATCATCATATGGCGGGCTAGCAACCTTTAAAGAAGATAAAAGCGGGATCTGAAAACATTTTTCCCGACGTTAAAATGACGCTTTTACCTCCGGGCCGGACTCAGTCACCCGGCTCGGCGAGAATACGGCACCTCGGAATATCATCCGCGCAGTTATTTTTGTAAAAGAACAACCTGCTGTTATTATTTATAATTTTTTTTGGTTTTCATGGATCGGCGGTATTTTTCTCGTCCGCTGAAACCCACTTGTCAAACCGATTATCGCAGGGTAAGATAATATTTTACAAATCGCACATCTCAATTAAATGCAAAATCAATACCATAATTTACCCCCACATTAAGGTATTATTTAATGAGGAGACCTTAAACCGATGGGAGTGGGCAAACGGGCAGGTTTTTATGCTTTTGGCTGGCTGGCCAAATGGGCGGCCAGCCTGTGGCTGGGCACCTGCCGGGTCACCGAGTTCGGCCGTGAAATCGAGCAAACCTGTCTGGAGCACAATCCCGGGCGGGGACTTCTTTATGCCAGCTGGCATCGGGGGCTTTTTTTCGTCATCTACTGGTACCGCAACCAGAACGTTGTGTCCATTGCCAGCGCCAGCAAAGACGGGGAACTGGCCGCTCAGGCGGCTCGGCGCTTTGGCTGGAAAACCGCCCGGGGTTCCTCCTCAAGGGGAGGCCGGCAGGCTTTTCGCGAAATGGAAGCGTTTGTCAGCCGGGGCCATAAGGGCGGTCTGGTGGCCGATGCCCCCCGGGGTCCGCGCTTTGTATCCAAACCGGGAATCATCTATCTGGCCAAAAAAACCGGACTGCCGATTATTCCGGTCATCTGGAGTGCAGACCGTTACTGGACACTGAACAGCTGGGACCGTACCATTATCCCCAAACCGTTTGCCCGCATTGTGGCTCTATATGCGCAAAAACCCATTGTCGTGCCCCCCGATGCCTCGCGGGAGCAACGCGAAGCCTACCGCCGGCAACTCGATGATGCGCTCAACCACATCATGTATCAGACCGA
>JAOZPY010000038.1:1299-12459 GCA_029932495.1 Desulfobacterales bacterium | reverse complement strand
ACCTTTACGGTGCCGAAAAACGATTTTGCACGGGCCCTTGAAATCGAGCAGGATATTGCCCAAAAAATCGGCGCAGAAGCTGTATTCGGCGATGAAAGCATCGCCAAGGTGTCGGTAATCGGCGTCGGTATGAAGGACCACTCGGGAGTGGCGTCCACCATGTTTTCTTCCTTGGCCCGGGAAAACATCAACATCATGATGATCAGCACCTCGGAAATCCGGATTTCCTGCATCGTGGAAGAAAAGTACACTGAACTGGCCATCCGGGTGCTGCACAATGCCTTCGGGCTGGACAAAGCAAAGTGATCGATTGCAAATGAAAAAATTCAGCCCCGATCAGCTGATACTGACCCTGGTTCTGGCAGCTGTCATTCTCGGGCTTGCCGTCTGGCGGGTTTTCACTATTTATTAAATTACCGCTTCAATCTCTTCGGCCACGCGGCGGGCAGCAGCCCGGGGATCGGCGGCATCCCGGATCGGCCTTCCGATCACCAGATAATCTGATCCGCTTTTTACCGCTCCGGCCGGAGTGGCGATGCGCTGCTGGTCATCTTTTTTCCCGGCCGCCCACAAGGGGCGAATCCCCGGCGTGACAGTGATAAATCCGCTTCCCAGCTGTTGCTTGATCTTTACGGCCTCCAGCCCCGAGCAAACCACGCCGGTGCATCCGGCTGTGCAGGCCATCTGAGCGCGCTTTAAAACCAGAGCGGACAGATCCGTGCAAAACTCGGGACGATACCCGGCAGCGCGGATATCTTCTGCACAAACGCTGGTCAGCACGGTTACTCCCAGAATTCGGACCCTCCCCCGGCTGCCGGCCACCGCAGCTTCCAGCATTTTGGACGTTTCACCGCAGTGAACGGTGGCAAATTGGACCCCCAACTCGGAAACAGCAGCCATGGCCCGGGAAACAGTGGCCGGAATATCATGCAACTTCAGATCCAGAAAAACCCCGGCAGTCCCGGTCGAGTTGATAAATTCCACGATCTGCGGTCCACAGCGGATAAACAGCTCAAGCCCGACCTTGAACAGCCCCACATGATTCGCCAGCAGTCCGACATAGCGCCTGGCCTCATCCATGGAGGCGACATCCAGCGCAAAAATAATGTAGTCTTTAGCTGCTCTCATGTCCGTAGTGCCGCTCAATCCACTTGCGGTATTCACCGGTTTTAACCCGCTCGACCCATTGCGGATGATCCAGATACCATTGAATGGTCTTTCTCATTCCGGTTACAAAAGTTTCCCGGGGGCTCCAGCCCAGCTCATTTTCCAGCTGACTACAGTCGATGGCGTAACGCAAATCATGGCCGGGGCGGTCCCGGACAAAGGCGATCAAATCCTGCCGCGCGCCAGTATCCGATGCGGGGGCCATCTCGTCGAGCAGGTCACAGATCATTTTCACCGTGTCGAGGTTGGTCATTTCACAGCGACCGCCAATATTGTACATCCGGCCGCGGGCACCCCCTTTCATTATTTTCCAGACAGCCCGGCAGTGATCGCTGACAAACAGCCAGTCCCGGATATTGCTGCCATCACCGTATACCGGCAAGGGCTTGCCCTCCAAAGCGTTTAAAATCATCAGGGGAATCAATTTTTCCGGAAACTGGTAGGGCCCATAGTTATTCGAACAATTGGAAATCGTCACCGGCAGACCGTAGGTCTTGCCGTAAGCCCGGACGAGATGGTCCGAGGCAGCCTTGGAAGCGGCATAGGGGCTGTTGGGGCGATACGGGCTTTGTTCGGTAAAATAGCCTTCCGTTCCCAGGGACCCGAAGACCTCGTCGGTGCTCACATGGTGGAAAAGCACCAGCCGGTCTGAATGGCGACGGGCGGCTTCCAGCAAATTGAAGGTGCCGTTGATATTGGTTTGGATAAATGCATCCGGCGCGACGATGGAGCGGTCGACGTGGGATTCGGCGGCAAAATGACAGACGGTATCGATGGCGAAAGTTTCAAAGGCCCTTTCCACCGCCGCTGAGTCGCAGATATCGGCCTGGATAAAAATATAACGCCCGGATTGTGCTGCCTCCAGATCGGCAAGGTTTTCGGCATTGCCGGCATAGGTCAGACCGTCCAGGTTAATGATGCGCCCGGTAAAATCAGAATCCAGCAACAGGTAACGGATAAAGTTGGTACCGATGAAGCCGCAACCGCCCGTTATCAAGATATTTTTCACAAATCCCCCTTGTTCCAGATAAACGCTGTGGGCAATCGATCGAATTCCTTGTTCAATATTCGATATTTTTTTACTTTTTTACCTTAACCCAAAAATTTTCCCGTATAAAGCCTTTTTTCCAGCCATGGGGACAGACGATGGCGAAGAAATCGGTTGAAATAATATGGCATAAACTGTATAAATATATATTCGTAATATTTACAGATAAATACTTCGGGCCATCATGCACAGCTCTCAGATCCATCATGTTGCCGCCGGCAGCTATCATGTCGGCCACACCCGCGCAATGGTTCTCCAGGCTTCGCTGGCAACCTGTGTGGGGGTGATCCTGTATGACAAAACAGCCAGCGTGGGGGGCCTGATTCATCTGCTGCTGCCGGAGCCGATTTCTTCGGCCCCGGACATTCAGCTCGAAAAATACGCATCCACTGCAATGCCCATTTTTCTAAACGCCCTGTATGACGCCGGGGCCGATCAACAAGGGCTGAAAGCCGCCATTGCCGGGGGCGCACTGGTGGGCCCCATTGTCAGCCGTGACCTTCAGCTTGACATTGGTGGTCGGACAGTGGAGACCGTGCTGGACTTTTTGCGGCATGAAAATATTCCCATTGAAAAAGCGGAAACCGGAGGATTTTTCACCTGCCAAATGAGTCTCGACATGCATAACTGGCGCTGGCGAATCGAACCGATCGGGATGAATAAGCCTGCTGTGACAACTGAGGTGCAGGCACCCGCCGCTGATGACATTGACCGGTGTGTGGAGCGGATTCAACCCATTCCCCAGGTGGCGCTTAAAATTTTAAGACTCATCAATGAGGAGCAATACGAAATTGGAAAACTGGCTGAACAAATTCGCAGCGATCAGGTTATCAGCGCCAAAACATTGAAGCTTTGCAATTCCTCCCTGTTTTCCCGGCGTCTCAAAATAGAATCTTTGGACCATGCCCTGTCCTTTTTAGGGATGGAAACACTTGTCAAACTGGTGATCGCTTCGGCCATGGAAAATTTTTTCGATATTTCCATCCCCGGGGGCTATTCCCTATGCAAGGGCGGGCTTTATCATCACGCCATCGGGACCGCCATCATTGCGGAAAAACTCGCCGCCAAGACTGGTCGGGCAAAACCGGCGACAGCATATACCGCAGGGCTGCTTCATGATATTGGCAAAGTGGTGCTGGACCAGTACGTTGCCGCGGCCTATCCCCTGTTTTACCGGGAGATGGCTGATCAAGCCATTGATCTTTGCCAGGCCGAAAAAACCATCTTTGGTCTGGACCATACCCAGGTCGGCAGCCGACTGGCCCGTCAATGGTCGTTTCCGGCATCCCTGACAGACGCTATCCGCCACCACCACGCCCCGGAGAATGCGGCAGAAAATGTCGGACTGGTACATATTGTTTACCTGGCGGACCTGCTCATGTCCCGTTTTCACAGTGGTCTGGAACTCGACCGCATGGATACCACCGCACTTTTGTCAATACTTGAAACCGTCGGGTTGTCAATCGACCAATTTCCCGATATGGTGGATCTTATTCCGACTGGTGTATTGGGACTCCCGCCGGAAGACAACGAGTAAAAACAAAAGCGACAGGTAGCAGCAAGAATGAAAATTACCGAAAATCAGCAAAAATTATTGCGCCAGCTGCCCGGGGTCGACCAACTCCTGGAACAGTTCATGGCCCAATCGCCGGATGCGGACATCCCCCATCCAGTAATCGTTAACTGTATCCGGGATACCCTTGAAACCCAGCGCAATCGAATCATGGCCCCCGATCCGGCTCTTAGCGAACAGGGTCTGTCGGATGCTCGCCTCCTGGAAATGGTCTCAACGGCCGTGCAAAAAGCGATGGCGCCAAACTTAAAGCGCCTGGTCAATGCCACCGGCGTGGTGGTTCACACCAACCTGGGCCGATCGCTGCTGCCGCCGTCTGTATTGGAAAATATTGTCGCTGTGGCCGGTCGTTATTCCAACCTGGAATACGATTTGTCCGCAGGAAAACGAGGTTCCCGATACAGTGCCGTGGAAGGCATCCTGTGTGAAATCAGCGGCGCCCAGGCCGCTATGGTGGTCAACAACAACGCCGGTGCTGTTCTGCTGTGCCTGGAAACCCTGGCAAAAAACAAGAATGTCATCGTCTCACGTGGAGAACTTGTCGAAATCGGCGGTTCGTTCCGGGTGCCGGATGTGATGTCCAAAGGCGGGGCGATTTTAAAGGAGGTCGGCACCACCAACCGTACCCATCTGAAGGATTATGAAAATGCCGTCGACGCCGAATGCGCACTGTTGCTCAAGGTGCATCGCAGCAATTTCAGTATCGTCGGTTTTACAACCGAAGTCTCCCTCAGGCAGTTGGTCGATGTGGGTGCCCGCTATGGCATACCGGTTATGGAAGACCTGGGCAGTGGCACTTTCATCGATTTTTCAAAATACGGTCTTGTCAAAGAGCCCACCGTCCAGGAATCCGTGGGCACCGGCGCGGATCTGGTTACTTTTAGCGGTGATAAGCTTCTCGGCGGTCCCCAGGCGGGTCTGATCGTGGGTAAAAAATCCCTTGTAGACCAGATCAAGCAAAACCCGCTGGCCAGGGCGCTGCGCATCGACAAGCTCACCCTGGCAGCCCTTGAAGCCACCTTGCGCCTGTATCGTGATGAGCACAAAGCCGTGGACACGCTGCCGACGCTGCGCATGCTGACTGCAGACCGGAACACACTCGAAAAACGGGCGGCGGCGTTGATGGAAACGCTGATAAAAATCGGCGGGCCCCGTCTGCGGGTGGAAATCGTGGCACTGGGTTCGAAAGCCGGCGGCGGGGCCCTGCCGCTGCTCGAGCTTCCCAGCAGTTGCCTGAAGATTCAAGCTGGAAACATTTCCGCCAGCCTGCTGGAAAAAAACATGCGCGAAAATGAGCCTCCCATCATCGGGCGCATTGAAAACGGTGCCTTTATTATTGATCCGCGAACACTGCTCGACGATGATCTGCCTGTCATCGGGGCCGCCTTTGAACAACTGCTCAACAGGGTTGCATCATGAGTGTCAAAGATAAGAAGCTGTTTTGCCGCCAGGAGTCCACACGGCACTTTCTGTTTTCCAGCACAGAGCCCGGCCGGGTTCAAAGGACCAAAACCGCGGCTTCACCCCCCCTCGGCAAAGCGCTACAATCGGCTTTTCCCCAAGTTCTGACCGGCAGCCGTTTCATCAAGCGGGCCTTGCAGCAACTGGAGGCCGCAACCTGCTTTGCGGCCATGGTCGCCCGGATTGATTCCAGCCTGCAGGATGGGGAAAAACCGGCCGAAGCTTTCATAACAGCCGGACAACTTGAACTGGCGACAATTCTGAGCGACTCCTGCAGCCTTGAAAAGGGTTGGTGGGGTATCCTGGAGCCCGGAATCCTGAGCGCCGTTTTCCCGGGAAAAACCGACCGCCAATGCCTGGAGCTGGCCGGCCGCATCCAAGAGAAACTGGCCCGGCAAAACGGCCGGACTGCCACCCTGGGGGTGGCTGCTTACCCGAACGTCACCTACCCCAGAGAAAAGATTTTCGAAAACGCTAGCAAGGCCTTGGAACATGCCGCCTTTTTCGGCCCCAACAGCGCCGTTGCTTTTGACGCGGTGAGTCTGAACATCAGCGGAGACAAACTCTATGAAAATGGCAATGTTAAAGGTGCCATTGCCGAATTCAAAAAAGCCCTGGAGCTGGACGGCGCCAATGTAAACGTACACAACAGCCTGGGGGTTTGTTACGGACTTCAGGCCAAGTATGACCAGGCAATGCAAGAATTTAAAACAGCGGCCGCCCTTGACGGCAGCGAATACATGGCCCTGTATAACATGGGATTGATCAATAAATTGACAGGACATCCCCGGCAGGCCCTGGATTTTTTTCTCAAGGCCGGCAAAGTCAGGCCGACGGTGTTTGAAATCGCCTTTCAAACCGGCAAGCTCTATCTGGAGCTGGAAAAACCGGAAAAAGCCACCGCTTTCTTGGAGCAGGCCGCCGAACTGGAGCCGGAGTCCAGCACGGTTTTACGCTTTCTGGGTGACTGCCACGAAGCCCAGGGGCGCACCCAGGCGGCCATAACCGCCTATACCCGGGCCATCCGACAAAATCCGCAGGATGCCGCCGCCATGTCAGCCTTGGGGTACCTTTTTGACCGTCAGGGGGAAAACCTCGAAATTGCCCTGATGTTCTGCCGAGAAAGTGTTGCCCTGGCACCTGAAGACGGCTTGCTGCGCTACCGCCTGGGGCAGTTATACTATCATCAGAACCGGGTCCCAGAAGCCTTAAACGAGTTTAAAAAAGCCGAACAGCTCGGCTATGATGCCTCCGGGGAAATCAGCAAAATTGAAAACCAGAAGAAAGCTGCAAAATGAAAAACATTATTCTGCACATCCTGCAGGAAAGCATCGCCGCCAAGCGCCGGTGCATTGAAGATAACCTGGACAATATTGTCAAAGCGGCAGATATGATCAGCAATTGTCTTGCCGCCGGCCAAAAACTTCTGATTTTCGGAAACGGCGGCAGCGCAGCAGATGCCCAGCACCTGGCAGCCGAATTTGTCAACCGGTTTCAACTTGAGCGCCCCCCCTTGGCCGCCCTGGCATTGACCACTGACACCTCGGTCATCACCAGCATTGCCAACGACTACAGTTTTGAAGAAATCTTTGCCAAGCAGATCGAGGCCCTGGGCAAGGCCGGTGACATTGCCTGGGGCATCAGTACCAGCGGCAACTCCGCCAACGTGATCCGGGCGGCTGAAATCGCCCGCAAAAAAAATCTGACCGTCATCGCCATGACCGGCCGCACCGGGCAGCTGGCCCAATACGCCGACATTGTCTTTACTGTGGATGTGGATAAAACCGCCCGCATCCAGGAAACCCATATTGCACTGGGTCACATTTTGTGTGATCTTGTGGAAAGAACCCTTTATCCAGAACAATTGAAGAAGAAATGACCAAGGAATTTCATGACTGAAAAATTTCAACCCATCGATTTGAGCAAAGTAAAGACTTACCGTCTTGCCGAGCGCAAAAGCAAAGTCAGCGCCGATGATTTTGCGAAAACCTGGCAAAAGGGATCTTCTTTGCGGAATTTTTTAGAAAACCTGCCCGACATACTGGCCGGCCGGCAGCTGAAATCCGTAATAACGGCGATTGCCATGGCCCACCATGGAAAACACATGGTCCTGTTTGGCATGGGGGCCCATGTAATCAAAGTGGGGCTGAACCCCATTGTCATCGATTTGATGGAGCGCGGCATCATCACAGGGGTGGCCATGAACGGCGCCGGCATCATCCATGATCTGGAAATCGCCCTGGTCGGCCGGACATCGGAAGATGTCGCCACTGCCCTGGATGACGGATCTTTTGGTATGGCCCGTGAAACCTGCACTTTTTTAAGCGCGGCCATCGACAGGGCTGAAAAAAAATCCTGGGGTCTGGGGCAAGCCGTCGGCAGCACCATCGTTGACGAACAATTGCCCTTGAGGGACAAAAGCATCCTGGCCGCCGGAGCCCGCCTGCAAATTCCGGTAACGGTTCATGTGGCCATGGGAACGGATATTATCCATATGCATCCGCAGTTTAATCCGGCCCATGCGGGGGCGGCCAGCCACCGGGATTTTCGCCTGTTCGCCTCCATGGTCAGCGCCCTGGAAAAAGGTGTTTATCTCAATGTGGGATCTGCGGTAATCCTGCCGGAAATATTCCTGAAAGCCACCACCCTGGTGCGCAATCTGGGCTATACCCTGCGGGATTTTACCACGGTCAATCTGGATTTTATCAAACATTACCGACCGCTGACCAATGTGGTTGCGCGGCCGACCGCGGGGGCAGGTGTGGGAATCAATCTGGTGGGGCACCACGAAATCCTGTTGCCCCTGATCGCGGCTGGTGTCATTGAGCAGATGGATGAAACGCATAACGCCTAGCGCAGAGGGCATAACGAAAAAGGCAGCGCACAATCTTGAATTCCGATTGCCGATGATTATAATTTTGGCGGAGTGAAAATCGAAAAAGGAGCCCAGTTAATGCCGATTTATGAATATCACTGTGAAAAATGCGGTGAAAATTTTGAATGCCTGATCATTGGCAGTGACAAGCCGGAGTGTACGGCGTGCCACAGCCAGGATGTCATCCGGCTCATGTCGGCCTGCGGTTTCGTCAGTAAAGCAGCCGGCGGTCAGACGGTTGCATCCTCGGCCGGTTCATCCTGCAGCGGCTGTTCGGCAACCAGCTGCGCGGGGTGCAACCACTGATGAAAGCAGTGATTAAAATCGGGACCCGGGCCAGCCGGCTCGCGCTGTGGCAGGCGCAATGGGTCCAGACGGCCCTGGCGGGAAAATACCCCGGCCAATCCGTTGAACTGGTTACCATCCAGACCCGGGGAGATAAGATCCTGGATGTTCCCCTTGCCAAAGTCGGCGGCAAGGGGCTTTTTGTCAAAGAAATCGAGCAGGCCCTGCTGGACAGCCGCATTGACATCGCGGTACACAGCATGAAGGACATGCCGGCGGAAATCCCTCCGGGCCTTTGCATTGCCGCAGTCCCCCCCCGGGAAACAGCGGGTGACGTTTTAATCTCCCGAGAGTCCGCCAATTTCGGCGATCTTAAGCACGGCGCGGTTGTCGGAACCAGCAGCCTGCGACGGGCCGCCCAGCTGCGCCATGTCCGGCCGGACATCATCATTGAGCCGTTGCGGGGCAATCTCAACACCCGCCTGAAAAAACTGCACACCGAAAATCTGGATGCCATTGTACTGGCGGCTGCCGGCGTCAAACGCCTGAATCTGCAAGCACACATCACCCAGTACCTGGATGCCGACATCATGCTGCCGGCCGTGGGACAGGGGGCCCTATGTATTGAAACCCGTCAAAACGATACGGACATTGCACCGTTGATCAAAGCGCTGAATCACGAGCCCAGCCGCGCCATTGTGCTGGGCGAACGCGCCTTCTTAAATCGCTTGGGCGGCAGCTGCCAAGTGCCCATTGCCGGTCACGGCACAATCAGAGAAGAGCGTTTTTTTCTCACTGGCCTGGTGGCAGAGCCTGATGGTTCCCGGATTATCAGGGACAGCTGCTCGGGGTCGGTCGGTGACACGGAAACTGTAGGGATAACGCTCGCCGAACAGCTTGTTGCCAAGGGTGCCGGTGAAATACTGGAAAAATTGCAACTCATGGAAATCACAAACGATGAAGGCTAAGGTCTATCTAGTGGGCGCCGGACCTGGAGATCCGGAGTTGATCACCGTCAAAGGCAGACGCTGCATCGAAAATGCCGATGTAATCATTTATGACTACCTGGCATCTGCGGCCCTGTTAAAGCATGCATCCGAGGCGGCTGAAAAAATCTATGTCGGTAAAAAAGGCGGTGATCATACACTGTCCCAGGATGAAATCAATGCGTTGATTGTGCAAAAAGCCAGGGCCGGCCTTACGGTTTGCCGCCTCAAAGGTGGAGATCCCTTTATCTTCGGCCGCGGCGGTGAAGAGGCTGAAATGCTGGTGCAAAAAGGCCTTGCGTTTGAAGTGGTGCCCGGCGTGACCGCGGCCGTGGCTGCGGCCGCCTATGCGGGCATCCCCCTGACCCACCGCAAACATACCGCCACCCTGGCGTTTGTCACCGGGCACGAGGATCCCGATAAAAAAAAATCCGGCATCGACTGGGAATCGCTGGCCCGGGGTATCGGGACCCTGGTCTTCTTTATGGGAGTCAAAAATATTGCCGACATCGCCCGCAAGCTGATCGCGCACGGCAGATCCGCCGACACCCCAGTGGCTCTGATTCGCTGGGGGAGCACCCCCGCCCAGCAGACGGTAACCGGAACGCTTGACAACATTGCCGAACGGGTTCGCAAAGCAGGACTCAAGGCACCGGCCATCACCGTGGTGGGCGAAGTGGTCCAGCTGCGACAAACACTGAAATGGTTTGAAAATCGCCCCTTGCTGGGCAAACGCATCGTTGTCACCCGCGCCCGCGAACAGGCCAGTGACCTGGTGCAGCGGCTGGCGGACCTGGGTGCCGAGTGTCTGGAATATCCGACCATCAGGGTGGCGCCTCCCGATGATCCCCGGCGCCTTGATGAGGCCATTGGAAATCTGGCCGACTATGACTGGATCGTCTTTACCAGTGTCAACGGCGTCAATTTTTTCTTCCAGCGCCTTTTCGCCCTCGACAGGGATGTGCGGGCCCTGCACCAGCTGCATACAGCCGCCATCGGCCCTGCCACGGCTGAAAAAATGCGCAGCTACGGGCTCAAAAGCGATATCGTCCCGGAGACTTACCGGGCCGAAGCCGTGGTACAGGCCTTCGGCGGCGTAGATATCAGCACCAAAAAGATACTGCTGCCCCGGGCTGCGCAAGCCCGTCCGGTGCTGCCGACCGCGCTGCGCAACATGGGAGCCGAGGTCGATGAGGTTGTCACCTACCACACTGAAAGGGTGACCCAAGATGTTGAGCAGCTCATCGCACAACTTGAAGCCGGAACCGTCGATCTGATCACCTTCACCAGTTCCTCCACGGTGAACAATTTCAAAGCCCTTTTGCCGCCGGATGACTTCCAGCGGCTCATCGACGGTGTGGCCATTGCCAGCATCGGACCGATTACCACCGAAACCGCGGTTAAAACGGGTTTTAACGTTCACATCACAGCCCAATCTTATACCATCGCCGGACTGTGCGAAGCCATACTGCACTTTTTTTCTGAAAACAGATAACGCCCAACCTGACCGCATTTCTTTTTTTGCAAAAAGGCTTGAATACCGGCCGAAAACGACTTTTTGCAATTCAATCAAATCATAACATTGACCTTTGCGCTGATTCTGATATAAACTGCCAACACGGATAGATAAAGCTCGGGGGCATCTGCAGCATCAATCTTGTGCCGGATCGCCAAGCGGATGCCGGCAAAAAGACAACCGATTAAAGTAGCGAACAATCGTAATGAATGATTTCATCCACCAATTGCCGGAGATGGTCGCCAAGAT
>JAOZPY010000038.1:0-1199 GCA_029932495.1 Desulfobacterales bacterium | reverse complement strand
GAACAATCGTAATGAATGATTTCATCCACCAATTGCCGGAGATGGTCGCCAAGATCAGGGAAATACGCGATATTCTGATTACCAATATCGTCCTGATCGGTCAAACGCCGGCGCCCACGTTCAGGGAAAAACGGCGCAGCACCGTTTTCATGGAAAGGCTGGCTGAATTCGGGGTCGATGAAGTCACCACAGACGGTTACCGCAATCCCATTGGAATCATCCGGGGTACCAATTCCGAAAAACCACCGATTTTTGCGGTGGCCCACCTGGATACCTTCTATGAAAAGGACATTGTTTTCAATTACACCATCGGCGAGAACACCATCACCGGTCCCGGCCTGCTGGACAATTCCCTCGGCGTTGCTGTTCTGGTGTCGCTGCCGGAGGTTTTCAAGCAACTAAACCTGCGCTTTGAATCCGATATCGTACTGGCCGGCACCATTCAATCCGTGGGCAGGGGAAACCTGCGGGGCGTGCGGCATCTGCTGAAAACCTGGCCAACGCCCATCAGAGGCGGTGTGTGCCTGGAAGGCATTGAGCTTGGCCGGCTCAATTATTTTTCAGACGGCATGATCCGCGGTGAAATCGACTGCCGGGTTGCCGAAGAAAAGGGCGTGCCGGACAAATCCACGCCCAATGCTATTTTGATCCTCAATGAAGTGATCAATGAAATCATGAACCTGCGACTGTCCCAGAGACCACGCGCCCACATTGTCCTCGGCAAAATAACCGGGGGTGCCAATCATGGGAAAACCGCCCGTAACGCCTCCCTGGGATTTGAAATACGCAGTGACTCATACAAGATGGTCAAATTGATCTACAATGACATCAAAGACATCGCCGACGGAATTGCCCATGAAAACGACGTTGAACTGTCAATTAAGACCATCAGCAACCTGAAAGCGGCCCGCTTGAAATTCAATCATCCGCTGGTCAAAGCCACGGCAGCAATCCTGAAGGCCCTGGGTATCAAACCGGTCAGCAAGTCAACCGAGTCAGCGCTGTCCATCTTTCTGTCCCGCAGGATACCCGCCGTAACGCTGGGCATCACCCATGGAGAAAACTATTACACCGAAAACGCCACCATGCAAATCGAGCCCATGTTCATGGGAATCGCCCAGGTGGTCGGTGTTCTGAAGGCCATTGATGACGGGGCATGCGATGAACAATAACTGGCTTGAAAACAATACCTTCCATTA
>JAOZPY010000442.1:1172-3293 GCA_029932495.1 Desulfobacterales bacterium | reverse complement strand
ACAACCCGCTGTATCTGGATGATGACAGCCCAAACGGCATTGTTGCGCACCCCATGCAATGTGTGGCGGTGACATGGCCGATACTTGAACGGATTTGGGAATTTATCGATCTGGATGATTTCCCCCGCGAAATTTTGGCAACCCAGGTGCATTATACTGAACACCTTATCCTGTATCGATTAATTCGGCCCGGTGACAAGATTACGGTAAAAGGCAGGATTGCCGCGATCCTGCCTCATCGTGCAGGCACACATCTGATCACACGCCTGGAGGCCTTTGACCAAGACAACAAGCCCGTCTTTACCGAGTTAATTGGCGGTTTAATGCGAGGTGTTGAATGCATGGATCCGGGCCGCGGCAAAGACAGCATTCCAGCGGTACCGCAAGCCAATGCAGTACAAACTGTTCACTGGGAGTCAGTTGTGCAAATTGATCCGCTGCTTTCATTTATCTATGATGGCTGCACGCAGATCCATTTTCCCATCCATACTTCAAAACAGTTTGCACACCAGGTCGGTTTGCCTGACATTATTCTCCAAGGCACTGCTACCCTGGCAATAGCGGTAAAAGAGATTGTCAATCGGGAAGCGGAGGCGAACCCGCATCATGTTCAATCCATCGCCTGCCGCTTCACTGGGATGGTGATTCCGGGTTCGACCATAACCATTCAGCTGATCAGTCGTAATGATAAGGGGGATGTATTTTTTCAAGTGCTCAATGGCCTGGGACAACGTGCTATCAGCCATGGATATATCAAGCTTGGATTAGCAAAGGCCACCCATGAATGAAATTGCGCTCGGCAAAAAGGCTTTCCCACAAAATAAAGACTTCGCCAACGCGGAAATGGCCGTTCATACAGAAGCGACCATTTCCGCGAAGTGATGGGTTTCTTGATTCCGGCAGTCTTTTCTCAGTAGACCAAGTCTTCTTCCGTGACTTTGCCTTTAAACAGGTTAAATGACCACGCCTGGTAGCCAAGTACGATGGGGACGAAGATTACCACCACCACCAGCATAATTGTCAGCGTTAGCTGACTGGAAGAGGCGTTGTGGGCGGTCAGGCTGTACTGTGCGTTCAGGTTGGATGGAAACATATTGGGATAAAGGCCGATTATTCCAAAAAAGGTCGCCCCGACAATGGTCAGGGCCGAAGAAAACCAGGCTTTGAAAAAAGCCTTTTTGGCCACGAATACCCGGATTGCCAGCAGTGCCAGGACGGTGATCAGGATGAAAATAAACAGGATCGGATGGGCCAGGTAATTGTCGTACAGCCGGGTGGCAAAATAACTGGCGATCAGAAAAATGACGGCGACAGCCAGCAGTACCGGCCACAATATTCTGGCGGTGGCTGCTGCTTTTTCATGGAGGTCCCCCTCAGCCCGGATGGACAGCCAAAGACAGCCGTGAACCAGAAACAGCAGCAGAAATAAAATGCCACCCAGCAGTCCGTAAGGATTTAACAGTGTAAACAGATTGCCGTGGTAAATACCGTTTTGGTCGATGGGGATCCCCCGGAATATGTTGGCAAAGGCCACGCCGAACAACAGCGCCGGGGCGAAACTGCCGATAAAAAGACAGCTATCCCAAAGCCGGCGCCATCCGGGGCTTTTGACCTTGCCACGAAACTCAAAGGCCACTCCTCGCAGGATCAGAGCAAAAAGAATCAGCATCAGTGCGGAATAAAACGAAGAAAACATCACTGCGTAAACCTGGGGAAATGCGGCGAAGGTTACCCCGCCGGCTGTCAGCAGCCAGACCTCGTTGCCGTCCCACAGCGGGCCCATGGCATTGACCATTGTCTGCCGGTCGGATTCGCTTTTGCCCAGAAACGGCACCAGGGTGCCGATGCCCAGGTCAAAACCGTCGGTCATAAAATACAGTGCCCACAACAGGCCCCAGAGAAAAAACCATATTGTCTGTAAAACCATTTCTTACCTCCGCGATACCTTGCCCACCGTCAGTGTCGGCACCGACGGCAGGGTTGATTTGTTATTTTGTTTTTCCATTTCACCGCATCCTATCTCCGGCAAAGCGCTAAGCGTGTCAGCCACGCTCTCAACGGCTTTTCGTCGCCGGTTTCAGGTAACCGCGTCAGGCCCTTTGCGGGCGTTTTGAAACATCA
>JAOZPY010000442.1:0-1072 GCA_029932495.1 Desulfobacterales bacterium | reverse complement strand
CGGTTGCGTTTGAACATGCCGATGATGGTCATCAGGACAAAGTAAAACCCGAGCGCCACCATGATCCTGAAAGAAACAAAGGATAGAAAAACCGGCGGCCGTTCATCCGGCGCAAATTCTTTCAACCCCTTAACCTCCGCGTTGAAGTCATGATAGCCGAGGAAACTGAGCATTCCGGGAATGGCCCCGATCTGGATCGCATTTTTTTCATTTCTGGCATCCGGTAAAGCGAAAATATAGATGGGGGCTTTTTCAGTGGTTTCCCACAAAGATTCCATGGCCGCCAGTTTGGTGGGCTGGGTCTGGGCCACCTCACGGGCATGCATATCACCTTCGATGATCATGAAAACAGAAAAAATCAGTGCGAAAACCAGGCCGATTTTAAAAGATTTGGTGAAAAGATCAATGTGCTGTTTTTTGAGCAAATGATAGGCACTGATGCCCATGACGAAAAATCCCCCTAGGATATAGGCGGCCGGCAGGGTATGCAGGACTTCCAGCATTCCGAATTTGTTGAAAACAACGGCGGCAAAATCCGTCAGCTCCGCCCGACCGTTGCGCAGGGTGTAACCCACCGGGTGTTGCATCCAGCCGTTGGCGGTAAGAATCCAGATGGCCGACAGGCTGCTGCCGCCGGCCACCAACCACATCACCACCGCGTGGGCTTTTTTTGAAAGTTTTTTCCAGCCGAATACCCAGACGCCGATCAACGTGGATTCCAGGAAAAAGGCGGCGGTGGCCTCGATGGCCAGCAATGAGCCAAAAACATCTCCCACATAGGACGAATAGCGGGACCAGTTGGTTCCGAACTGGAATTCCAGGGTAATTCCGGTGACAATCCCAACGGCAAAATTGATCAAAAACAGCTTGCCCCAGAATTTAGTCATTTTCAGGTAAGTTTCATCCCCGGTTCTGACATACTGGGTTTCCATGATGGCTACCAGCATTGAAAGCCCTAACGTCAGGGGAACAAATAGAAAATGAAACAGGGTGGTGGCCGCAAATTGCAGCCGAGATAAAAATACAACATCCATCAGTTGTCCTCCTTTCTGGTTAGAAGTGGTTTAAAAAC
>JAOZPY010000441.1 GCA_029932495.1 Desulfobacterales bacterium | reverse complement strand
GGCCCTTCCAGCCCACCGAGGTGCGGGGCTTTTCAAAGTAAACCCGCATGACCACAAAAAAAGCATCCTGCACTTCGGCACGCAGATGTTTAAGCCGGGTGGCATACTCCAGGGCTGCGGTTTCATCGTGGATGGAGCAGGGCCCGACAATTACCAGCAGCCGCCGGTCCTTTTTCTGCATGATGTCTTCAATCTGGCGGCGCCCGCTTGTCACGGTCTCATGGGACAGCGGGGTCATGGGCAGTGCCTGTTTGAGTTTTTCCGGCTGCGGCAGCTGCACGTACCCTTTTACACGCAAGTCATCGGTCGGTTTCATGGCTGATTACCCCCGGCCAGATCGTAAAAAATGTTTTATTACGATCTGGCCCCTTTTGATGCGCAATCAGGTCGCCGCAGTGAAGGGCGGCCGCGGATGCCCGCGGCCGTAAAATAAAAAAGCCGCGGACGGTTGGGTCCGCCCACGGCTGGTTGCGCTTGTTAAATTTTATTGTGGTTTCAGCGCACCCCGGGCAGACCGTTATTATAAAAATAATAACGGTTAAAATAAAAAGAGATAATGCTGCCCGAAAATTTGTGCACCACGTGACATTCCTTTCCAACTTATTCTTTTTATCCCATGTATATGAATGGTTTTTACCTGTCAAGATTTTTTTACTGCCGGCGGTTAAAAAGAGGTTGACACCTGAAACGCCAATCAGGTATGGCATAAAAAAATGTCAGGAAAAATAAAATGATTTGTTTTGTTGCTGCAAACTGCCGCTTTTTTTATGGACGCTTCTTTTTCTGCATTCGAAGCGTCCAGCCGGTTGCCTGACGCCGTTTTTTACTCGTAATGTGCCCCGGATGGACTTGATGCCACCCGGGTTTTTTTTTAGGTGAGGTGAAAAATGGAACTGGAGCAAATTCGCCAACAAATAGACAGGGTGGATCGGCAGCTGCTGGTTCTGCTGCAAGAGCGCATGGGCCTGGCGCTGCGATCCGAAAAATTCATGCCTTTCGCTGATGGCGCCGGGCATGAAGATGAAAACGACATGCTGTCGCACGTGCAGCGGCTGAAGCTGGATCTGGTTGAGCGTTCGTTTACCCGCAAGCTTCTCAATACCATTGTCACCGAAAGCCGACGCCTCCAGAATGAGCATCGGCCCCTGGTTGCGTTCCAGGGAGAGCATGGGGCATACGGCGATGTGGCTGCGCGGCGTCTGGTACCCGGTGGCGCCTGCATTCCCTGCCTGGAATTTATCGATGTCTTTCGCGGTCTTGAAAAAGGCCATTTCGACCTGGGGGTGGTGCCGGTGGAAAATTCCCTGGAAGGGGCGGTCACCCAGGTCAACGACCTGCTCACGACCACCAAGCTTAAGGTTATCGGTGAGGCCAACGTGGCCGTGCACCATTGCCTGCTGGCGGTCGATGCCCTGGATTACCGTGAAATCCGTCTGGTTTACTCCCACCCCCAGGCCCTGGCCCAGTGCAGGGATTTTCTGGCCCGCCACCGGTTGGAACCCCGGCCCTATTATGATACCGCCGGTGCAGCCAGGATGCTGGCCCGGGAAAATCCCCGGGCCGCGGCGGCGGTCGCCAGCGCCCTGTGTGCTGATTTGTATAATCTTAAAATAATTGAAGAGGGCATTGAAGACGGTGTGGCCAACTCCACGCGGTTTTTATTGCTCTCCCGGCAAGAATACGCCGGCAGGGGCACCAAAACCTCTCTTGTTTTTTCCGTGCCCCATCAGGCGGGAAGGCTTTTTGATGTACTCAAGTTGTTCGCCCGGGCGGATATCAACCTGACGCGTATTGCCTCCATGCCCCTGCGCTCGGATCCGGGAAACTACAGTTTTTTTCTGGACTGTGAAGGGTCGCAAAAAGATGCGAAGCTTACCGGCGTTTTGCAGCAAGTGCAGGCCTTGACCCTGTCAATGAAGTGCCTGGGCAGCTACCCGGCGGATACGGCGGGTTGTTAAGCCATCATTGCGCAGTCCGCCCAATTGGCCTTCCAATTCAGGTCTGCTGTGAACTGAATTATCCGCCGGAGTGGAATGAACGGGTAGAAGTCTTGCAGCCAATGTGATACACTCCACCCGCATTTCAGGGGCTGTCCCTTTTTTATTGAGCATGGGCTGAATTGAAGGACGCACTCAAAAATGAACACCCTGGACTGGATCATTATCGGAATTTACCTGTGCGCGATGATCGGCATGAGCGTGTTGCTGGGGCGCAACCAGAAGGATGAAGATGACTATTTCGTCGGGGGGCGCAAGCTGTCGTGGTGGACAGTGGGGATTTCCACCATGGCCACCCAGACTTCGGCCATCAGTTTTATCTCCATTCCCGCCTTTGTAGCCCTTAAAGAAGGCGGCGGCTTGACCTGGCTGCAGTACGAACTGGCAGTCCCCCTGGCGATGATCGTGGTCATGGTGCTGCTGATCCCGTTTTTTCGCCGGCTCAGGCTGGTCAGCGTCTATGAGTATTTGGAATGGCGTTACGGCAAGTCCGTGCGCCAGCTGGTCAGCATGGTGTTTCTCATCAGCCGCGGCCTGGGAACGGGTGTCGGGGTCTATGCCAGCGGAATCGTGTTGGCCGTTTGCTTGGGAATTCCCCTGTGGCTGACCATTTTGATTATCGGCGTTACCACGGTGATTTATGACAGTATCGGCGGCATTACCGCGGTGGTGTATTCCGACGTGATCCAGATGGTGATTCTGATCAGCGGCATTGGCGCTTGCATCATTTATGCCGCTGATATCGTAGGGGGCTTCGATGCCACCTGGGTGGACTTTCCGCCGGCGCGGCGCATGGCCATCGAGCTTTCCGCCGGGTTTTCGGGTGCCAGCACATCGGTTCCCTTCTGGCCTTTTTTGATCGGCGGCCTTTTCCTGTATACTTCCTATTACGGGACCGATCAGAGCCAGGTCCAGCGCGAACTGTCGGCGGCCACCACGGCCGACACCAAAAAATCCTTGCTGTTCAATGGACTGGCGCGTTTTCCCCTGACCTGCCTTTACGTTTTGCTGGGCATGGTCATGTTCGACGTTTATAAATCTTCACCGCAATTGCGCCTGGCGGTCCCCTTCGACAAGCCGGACTACCTCGTGCCGCAGTTTATCCTGCTTTATCTGCCCCAGGGGTTGCGGGCGCTGCTTTTTGCGTCCCTTCTTTCGGCGGCCATGTCCAGCCTGGACTCGGCGCTCAATTCGCTGTCGGCGGCCACCGTACACGATTTTATTGTTCCGCGTTTAAAGGGGTCTTCCCGGGTCCTGCTGATCAGCAAACTGACGACCGTCGGCTGGGGGGCGGTGAT
>JAOZPY010000440.1 GCA_029932495.1 Desulfobacterales bacterium | reverse complement strand
CGGGACCCAGGTAGCGGTCGAAAAGATAGACAAATTCCTGGGAAATGAATGACGGTATGTGAACGCCGTTGGTGATGTGAGAGATGGGAACCTCTTCTTCGGGGCGCTGGGGCCAGACGAAAGACCACATGCGCCGGGCCACGGATCCATGCAGCCGGCTGACCCCGTTGCACGAAGATGCCATGTGCAGCGCCAGGATGAACATTGAAAGCGGGGCATCGGCGTCGGTGCCTTCCGGCTGTCCCCAGGATACCATTTCATCCACCGGGCAGCCCAGCGGTTGTTCAAAATCGTTCAGGTAAGGCTTGACCATCTCGACGGCAAATTCATCATGTCCGGCGGCAACAGGGGTATGGGTGGTAAAGACCGTGGTGCGCGGGACGATTTCCAGGGCGGTTTTCAGATCCACTTTCGCATCGCCCATGGTCTGTGCCAGGCGCTGCAGGCTGGCAAATGCCGAATGGCCCTCATTCATGTGCAGCACCTTGACCTTGATGCCCAGGGCGGTCAGCGCCCGCATGCCGCCGATTCCCAGAAGCATTTCCTGGGCCAGCCGGATTCCCGCATCCCCGGCATACAGCCGGGCGGTGATCTGGCGATAGACCGGGGGATTGGCAGCAATGTTGGTGTCCAGCAGGTAAAGGGCGATGCGTCCCACCATGATTTTCCAGACAATGGCATGCAGCGGCCCTTCGGGGCCCTGGAGGGTGATGACCAGGTCGCTTCCGTCGGCTGTCTGCATGCGCCGGACCGGCAAGTTGTAAAGGTCGGTTTTCGGGTAGGCCTCCTGCTGCCAGCCTTCGTGGTTGAGATACTGGCGAAAATAGCCCTGGTTGTACATCAGCCCCACCCCGATTAACGGCAGTGCCAGGTTGGAAGAGGCCTTCAGATGATCGCCGGCCAGAATGCCCAGCCCCCCGGCAAAAAGCGGCAGGCTTTCATGGATGCCGAATTCCATGGAAAAATAGGCAACGGTCTCCTGGGAGCCAAAGGCCGGCTGGTCCGGGTCAGCCGGTGCCAGAACCAGCTTTTCGAAGTTTGCTTTGACCCGCTCCAGGTGGGTGAGATAGCCGTCGTCCGCGGCCAGCTGCTCGAACCGGTCCTGGGGCAGGCGGGCCAGAAAGGCAATGGGGTTTCGGGCGGAATCAACCCACAGCGGCGGGTCGATGCGGCGAAACAGTTCAATGGCGTCTTTTTGCCAGCACCACCACATGTTGCGCGAAAGGGTTTCCAGAAAAGAAAGGCTGTTCGGTATGTTCGGATAAACCTGATAGGTTTGAAAATTTTTCATGCGCTAAAAGTCCTCGGTTTTAGAAATACGATTGTACTGGCTGCAAGATATGAATTAAACAATCAAAAATCAACTTTTTTCCTGTTTTGATACCTGCAGCGGAAATTTTAATCAATTCTTCTTTTTTTCAGGAAAATGTTATTTATCAGTTCAGACTGGGACTGAAAAATCAATCATTGTTTGACGGAATAAGCTAATTATGATACAACAAAATAAACTAATTCTAGAACGGCATAATTAGCTAATAAAAGCATAAAAACAATGGCAAGCCCACGTGAGAAACTGGCCAAATCCCTTAAGGCCCTGAGAGAACTTCAGAAACGCGGTGTTGTCGCTGTGCGTTCAGCTGATCTGACCCGGACCCATCGGGAACGCCTGGTTAAAAACGGCTTCTTGCAGGAAGTCATGAAGGGCTGGTACATTCCTGCTCGCCCGGATCAGGCCGCAGGAGAGAGCACGGCATGGTACGCATCGTTTTGGGGTTTTTGTGCAGCCTATTTGCAGCATCGTTTTGGGATGAATTGGTGCCTCTCTCCTGAACAATCACTGTTGCTGCATGCCGGGAACATGAATGTTCCACGCCAACTGCTTGTGCGCTCGCCGAAGGCCCGCAACAGGATCACAATGCTGCCGCATGATACGTCGCTACTCGATACACGTGCGGCCTTGCCTGAGGCCGGACATATTGTGGAGAAAGACGGCCTGCGTCTGTTCTCTATACCTGCGGGCCTGGCAAGCTGCGGATCCGGTTTTTTTCGACAGAACGCAACGGAGGCACGCGCGGCTTTATCTATGGTACCGGATGCATCCGATGTTCTGGCATTGCTCCTTGAAGGTGGACGAACTACGGTTGCCGGCCGACTCGCAGGTGCGTTTAGAAATATCGGACGCGACCGGATTGCCGACGATATTGTCAAAACAATGCGAACCGCAGACTGCGACATTCGTGAAAGAGATCCGTTCGAAGATAAATTAAATCTAATCTTGCCAACGCGCGAACAATCACCATACGTGAACCGTATTCGCCTGATGTGGCAGCAGATGCGGGAACCAATCCTCAAGGTATTTCCGGTCGCTCCGGGCCGGTCCTCCGACATCACGGCCTATCTTAAGGCCGTCGATGACATCTATGTGACGGACGCCTATCACTCGTTGTCCATCGAAGGTTACCGGGTTCGTCGCGAGCTAATCGAAAGAGTTCGCAGCGGTGAATGGGATCCGGATGAAAACGAGGATGATCGCGGGCACCGTAACGCCTTAGCCGCACGCGGATACTGGCAGGCCTATCAAGCGGTCCGCCAGAGCTTACGCAAGGTATTAAATGGCGATAATCCCGGTGCGGTTGCTGCTGCTGATCACCGGGACTGGTACCGCGAAATGTTTGGACCGAGTGTCACAGCCGGTCTTTTGCGGACGACGGACCTCGCCGGTTATCGCAGCGGCCCGGTGTATATCCGCCGTTCCATGCATGTACCACTGCGCTATGAAGCTGTGCGCGACTGCATGCCGGCATTTTTTGATTTACTGGGAGAAGAGCCGGAACCAGCGGTGCGTGTAGTTCTGGGACATTTTGTGTTTGTGTATATCCACCCATACATGGATGGCAATGGCCGGATGGGGCGATTCCTTATGAACGTGATGCTCGCAGCGGGCGGATACCCCTGGACCGTTGTTGCACTGGAAAAACGAGATGACTATATGGCTGCATTGGAGAGCGCCAGCGTAGACCAGGACATCTTGCCATTTACGTCGTTTCTTGGGCGTTTTGTGTCCGACAGTTTGGAAGGCAAATCAGCACCACTGGTACCTGATTGATGATAACATAGTGTAATTTGAAGGAAAAGGATCAGCATTCTTTCAGTGTTCATCTTTCATCGAGTTTTTTCCACACCCGCAGCAGTTCGCTGGCCCCCCAGGCCTGGGCGTCGCAGCCGCGCGGGGTGTGGGGGAAGTCTCCGTCCATGATTTCCGGGATGTGTCCCAGACAGCCGGTCGAGGCCAGGTCCACG
>JAOZPY010000439.1:2003-3303 GCA_029932495.1 Desulfobacterales bacterium | reverse complement strand
AAGTGACATCAGGCCCGCGGTAATCAGGCCGATGGCCAGTGAAACCCGGGAGCCGAAAACGATCTGGCTCCAGATGTCGCGCCCGAGATCATCGGTGCCGAGCCAATGGGCTGCAGAAGGCGCCTGCAGGATCTCTTCTCTTTTGCCCGCGTTTTGCGGATTGACAGTGCCCAGGTGGGCGGAAAACAGGGCGGCGACCAGGATGAGGCAGATGAGAACCAGGCCGATTTTTCCCATCCCGTGGCTCCACAGCAGCAGAAAAAGCGACTTCAGGTTGTTGTACAATGCGGGCAGTTTTTTCACGGCCCCCCCACCTTTATTCTTGGATCAATGAATCCGTATATCAGGTCAATCACCAGGTTGGCCAGGACCACTGAAACGGCAAATACCAGAAACACCCCCTGCAGCAGGGGATAATCGCGTTTTAAGACCGCGTCATAGACGAGCCGGCCGATGCCGGGCCAGGAAAAAACCGTTTCCGCCTCGATGACTCCCGCGATGGCAAAACCGACATTAATGCCGGTCAGGGTCACCACCGGCAGCAGAGCGTTTCGCAGGGCGTGGCTTCGGAGCACCCGGGATTCTTTTAGCCCCTTGCCCCGGGCGGTGGCAATATAATCCTGGCCCATCACGTCCATCATGGAAGATCGGGTCAACAGAACATATTCACCGATATACCACAGAATAATCGAAAAACAGGGCAAAAACATGTGCCAGGCAATGTCTTTAATGTATTCAAAGCCTTCATAGCCTGAAGCAGGGGTGACAATTCCCCCCAGGGGAAAGATCGAAAAGAAATAGGCAAAAATCAGCAGCAGAACAATACCCAGGGCGAAGGTCGGTATGGAATACAGGGTCAGCGAGGTACTGAGGATAAAAGTGTCCAGTCGTGTGCCGCTTTTCCAGCCTGCCAGGGCGCCAAGCGCCACCCCCAGCAGCACGGCGATGACCAGGGCGGTAATGACCAGCACCAGGGTGGCCGGGATGCGTTCGGCAATGACCTCCGTGACGGGTCTTCTTTGCCAGAAGGAGATTCCCAGATCCCCGTGCACGAGCTGGTTGAGATAGGCGGCGAACTGGCCTGACAGCGGTTTGTCCAGGCCGAACTTTTGCCGCTGCAGCTCCAATGCCCGGGCACTGACCCGCGGATCCTTGAACATCATGCGCACCGGATCCCCCGGGGCAATCCGAAAGATCAGAAAATTGACGCATAAAATGGCGACAATCGTAATGATTGCCGCCACGGCTTTACGCAATGCGAATCCCGCCAGGTTCAATATCGTTTCTCCGGGCTGCGGCC
>JAOZPY010000439.1:741-1993 GCA_029932495.1 Desulfobacterales bacterium | reverse complement strand
ACCCCGCCCATGGTCTGGACATAGCCTTGCCACTTGTCGATTCTGACCGGATCGATGATTTTGGGGCGCAGCAACAGTCCATAAGGCAGATCTTCGGAGATTCGCTCCTGCATGGCAAATGACAGTTCCTTGCGTTTGGCCAGATCCGTCTCGGATAAAAAGGCGTTCAGCAGCTTGTCAAACTTAGGGCTGTCATAATAGGACTGGTTCCAGCCCTCGCCGCCGGCCTTGTAACTGCGGGACATCTCCCAGATCCAGTCAGCATACGGACCCGGTTCTTCCTCACCGACGGCAAAATCCCACTTGTCTTCCGTGGGTGCGTAGATGAACGCATAGTAAGTATCAAGGTCCAAAGTCTTCAACGCAATGTCAATCCCGATGGGCTTGAGCTGTTCTTTCATGAGGGTTGCCAGCTTGACCTCAGTGCTCCAGTCCGAGGGAACGATCAGCCCCAGGGTCATGTTTTTGCCTGTCTTGGGGTCATTGCGGATCCCATCATTGTCTTTGTCCACATACCCGGCGGCTTCCAGCAACTGCATGGCTTTTTGCGGGTTGTAGTCGTATTTGGGCAAATTGGGATTGTAATCAGGAAGCTCCGGGTAGATGAAGCTGTCTGCCGGCTGGGCGTAGCCCTGGTATATCAGGTTGATGATTTTATTCCGGTCGGTACCCAGCATAATGGCCTTGCGCACAGTCAGGTCCTGAATGGGAGACGGTTTGTGCAGATTAAAGGTCAGCCAGATCAGCCCGATGCCGTCGGATACAATGATTTTAAAGTGCTTGTCATTTTTAAAAACGGGCAGGCTCACCGGATATACCCCGGTATATCCCGCCATCTGCACGTCACCTTTTTTCAGCGCCATGTTCAGCGCTTCCTGGCCGCCGTAAGCCTTGAATACAAGCTCGTCCACAGCGGGAACCTTGCCCCAGTATTGTTTGTTGGTTTCAAACCAGACATACTGTTTGGATTTGAATTCTTTGAGTTTGTACGGACCGGACCCGATGGCCTTTTTATTGGCAAAGGATGCAAAGTCGTCCTTGTGGGGTTCCCAGATATGTTTGGGCAGAATCGGGAACCAGTAAGCCGGCGGATAATGGCCGCCCAGCCGGGTGTTCAGCGTAAATTCAATGGTGTAGTCGTCAATGACCTTGATGGATTTGCACTGGCGGTCCGGCACGTCCATGGAAGCCACGTTTTTGGGCAGATAGGTCATGGTAAAGGCCACGTCATGGGCGGTCACCGGTTTGCCGT
>JAOZPY010000439.1:0-731 GCA_029932495.1 Desulfobacterales bacterium | reverse complement strand
CGTCGTGAAACCGGGCGTCTTTACGAAGGTAGAATCGCCAGGTCTGGCGGTCCTTGGTCTCCCAGCGGGTGGCCAGTCGGGGCAGGGCCTTGTAATCCGGTGCGGGTCCCATGATCCAGAGCTGGTCGTAGATAACCGGCCAGAAGGCGCAGCCCATTTCGCTGTACTGCCAGGATTCACTGGCTCGCGGCGATTCCAGGGTCTGATCGGCGGTAAAACCGACGCTGAATCTGATTTTTTTTGCCGCCGCCGCCGGGGTGAATTGAAGCCCCAGCAAAGCCGCGCAAAACAATACCAGCAAAATTTTCATCACGCCCGTGTAATTTTTTTTCAACATGTTCGATCCTCCTTCTGGTAAATGATGTTGCAAGGCCATGGCCGACTAAACGGCTCTCAAAGGCCTCGTTGCCGCCAGCGCTGTCTCCTGCCGGATTCATGAAAAAACCAGACAGGAAAATGACGGCTAGATTTGCGAAGTTATCTGGGTATGAATCTTGACGTCCCAGGCTTTGATCCCATCAAAAAAGATGTCGCGTTCTTCTTTGTCCAACACTTCACACGGGAAAACCCCCGTGTGGTTGATCTGGCCGCGCAGCAGCATCAAGGACAGAATCGAGGCCGGCACGGAAGTGATCCAGGAGACATCGTTGGTACCCGGAATTTTCTCGCAAGCCTGGACGATGTTGGGGCTGTCCGTCCACATTTTGTAATGCTGGTGCTTGCCGTCCTTT
>JAOZPY010000438.1 GCA_029932495.1 Desulfobacterales bacterium | reverse complement strand
TTAATAAGTTGTAAACAAGATAAAAAAGAAATTAAGGGGTTAAATTCGACCACTTGGAAAACTCCTGCTGTTAAGAAAGGCTCGAATGTCATTTTTCACTAAAGTACTGACCGAAATTACCGATATTAACTTGAGATCCGAACCTCCCGGTAAAAATGCACATAACGATGAAAGCGAGCGGAAAAACATGACGGAGCAAAGCGTGGAGCCGGTAAAAGTGCTCGTGGTGGATGATGAGGAGGTTATCCTCGACTTGTACAGTCAGATTCTAGGTCCCCCCCTTCCCGCCAATAATGACCATCTACGGACAGATGAATCGCAAAACGCCACTGCCGGTGAAAAAAACAGTGGTATTGCCCTTGTCCCAGAGGCCCCGGCCTATGATCTGACCCTTTGCGACAACGGCAACGATGCAATTGCCATGGTCCGCCAGGCCCGGGCGGAAGATCAACCCTTTGCCATCGCATTTATTGATGTTCGCATGCCCTACGGGCTTGATGGTATTTCAACCGCCGAGAAAATCCGCACCATCGCTGAAAGCACCCAGATTGTGATTGTTACCGGCTTCAACGATCTGGATCCCACCGCCATCGAACGGCGCATCCCGCCCGCCAATCGGCTGCTGTATCTGCAAAAACCATTTCATCCCTTTGAAATCCGCCAGTTTGCATCCACCCTGTCGGCCCGCTGGAAAGCCGAAAAAATGATGCACACCATGAACCGGGATCTGGAACTGATTGTTGAAAAACGCACGCGGCAACTGCAAAAAGCCTACAAGCAGCTCGAGTACCATGCCACCCATGATTTTCTTACAGAGCTGCTGAACCGTCGCGCGGTTTTGGATGTTTTAAAAAAGGAAATCTCCCGCTTCCGCCGTACCGACCAGCCCATTTCGGTTATCCTCGGTGACCTGGATCATTTCAAGGATGTCAATGACACTTATGGGCATAGCGTAGGGGATGCGGTGCTGGAAGAAACTGCGGCAAGACTGCTGGACTGTGTCCGTCCCTATGATACCGTCGGGCGCATTGGCGGAGAAGAGTTTTTAATCGTTTTGCCGGAGTGCGATACAGCCGATGGAACAGCGGTAGCTGAAAGAATCCGGATCGCCATTGGCCAGGCGGAAATAGACGCCGCCGGGAAAAAAATTTGCGTCACCATCAGCCTGGGAGTCGCCACCGCCTCCGCCCATCAGATGATCAATCAGGACTCCCTGGTGGCCGCGGCGGACAAGGCCCTCTATCAGGCCAAAAAAGAAGGCCGCAACAAAATCAAGCTGAATACCAAGATCAATTTTATCAGTGCGGCATAACGCTGCCGGGGTCACTCCTGTTTTGTTCTGCCCGTTTTGCCTGCCTTGTAACACTTTTGCGCCGGATGCGCCGGCAGCATCATTGCAGCAGACCACCCTCCTGAGCGCGAAACCCTGAAAGGCTCAACCCGGGCATCACATGCTATTACAGTGCCCACCGGCCTGGCTGGCCGGTAAAGCCCGAATTTTTCCCTTGACAAGCGCAATAAATAATTATTCAGTGAGGCCCTGAGGATCTCCCGAAACGGCTTGACCGGCAAGAAAATATGCCTTTTTGTGAGTTTATCACAACTGGATAGCCCAATGATGACCAATCATCGAATTACAAAGCACCCGATTCTTGAAATTCCTGAAAAAACCGAGGTGCCCTTCACTTTTAACGGCAAGAACCTGAGCGGCTACGAAGGGGAAATGATCGCTTCGGCGCTTTTTGCCAACGGCATTCACGTTTTCGGGCACCACGCCAAGGACAACAGCCCCCAGGGGTTGTTTTGTGCAAACGGGCAATGCTCCCAATGCCTGGTCCTTGCCGACGGAAGGCCGGTCAAAGCGTGCATGACCGCTTTGCGGCATTCCATGGTGATTACCAGCGTTGAGGGGCTACCCCGTCTGCCGGCAGATGACGGTCTGGTTGAAGTCAAAGCGCCCCCCACCCGGCAGGTGGACGTGTTAATCATCGGCGCAGGCCCGGCAGGATTGGCGGCGGCCATCGAACTGGGCCAACGGGGCGTCGAGACGCTCATCGTGGACGACAAGGACCGGGCCGGTGGCAAACTGGTCCTTCAAACCCACAAATTTTTTGGCTCTGTCAAGGATTCCCACGCCGGAACCCGGGGCTATGAAATTGCGCAAATTTTGCATCGACAGCTTGCGGCCCATGATTCGGTGGACATCTGGTTAAACTCAACCGCCGTGGCGGTATTTTCAGACCAGATCGTGGGTGTGGTCAAAAACAATCAATATTACAAAATACAGCCTCGCAAACTGCTGGTCGCCACCGGTGCCCGTGAAAAGATGCTGTCCTTTCCGGGCAATACGCTGCCGGGCGTATACGGGGCCGGGGCCTTTCAGACCTTGGTCAACCGCGATCTGGTTAAATCCTCACAGAAAGTGCTGATCGTCGGCGGCGGCAACGTGGGGTTGATTGCCGGCTATCATGCCATCCAGGCCGGCATCGAAGTGGTGGCGCTTATTGAGGCCATGGCCGAAGTCGGCGGCTACCGGGTGCATGCCGATAAGCTCCGGCGGCTGGGGGTCCCCATTTACACACGCCATACGGTGGTTTGCGC
Source organism: Desulfobacterales bacterium (assembly GCA_029932495.1). Classification (GTDB taxonomy): domain Bacteria; phylum Desulfobacterota; class Desulfobacteria; order Desulfobacterales; family JAFDCJ01; genus JAFDCJ01. The sequence goes on along the minus strand of JAOZPY010000438.1, from coordinate 710 downwards.
CAACGGCAACGACAAGGTGGAGTCAGTCACCATCGCCCGGCTGGACGAAAATTTTAATGTCATCGCCGACAGCCACCAGAGCTATGAAGTCGACACCGTATTGATTGCCGTGGGTCTGGCCGAGGTCAACGAGTTTTACCTCAAGGCCAAACAATTTGGCATGGATGTCTTCTGCGCCGGCGATGCCCAGGAAATCGCCGAGGCATCGGCGGCCATGTTTACCGGTAAAATCGAAGGGTTTAAAATCGCCGGGTCCCTGGGACTTGATGTGGGAAAAATCCCGCCCGACTGGAATGAAAAGGCAACCGTTCTGAAATCCAAACCCGGACACATAAAAAAGCGCAAACCGCCGGCCAAAAAAGACGGCGTCTTTCCGGTGTTTCACTGCTACCAGGAAGTGCCCTGCAATCCTTGTACGTCGGTATGCCCGGTGGGGGCTGTTAAAACCGAGGGGGATAAAATCACCGGTCTGCCTTATATTGTCGATCCGGATCTTTGCACGGGATGTGCCAGCTGCGTTGCCGTCTGCCCGGGGCTGGCCGTGACGCTGGTGGATTACCGCGACGATGCTCAAAACCCCCTGGTCACCCTGCCCTATGAGATATGGCGCGACCGGGTAAAGGTCGGCCGCAAGGTTCCGGTCACTGATTTTGACGGGGCCGTGCTGGGCTATTTTCCGGGAAAAAAGGTGATCTCCCGGCGCAAATATC
>JAOZPY010000437.1 GCA_029932495.1 Desulfobacterales bacterium | reverse complement strand
TGGCTGGAAAGACGGTCAGTTCGAATTTATCAAGGAAGATGTTAACTGTGAAAAGACCATCAACAAGAGCCGGATGGAGATCATTCTGGATGGACTCCGCTTGCTGGATGAGGGCAAAGTGGAAGTTCTCGGGCCTGCCACCGCGAAAGCGCCAATTTCTGATGCAACGGCAAAATCCGGAGGACTGCCACTGGTCAAGGGCCCACTGGTGGATTATTCCTGTGTGGTGGATGAAGAGGCCTTTTATGACGGCGATGAAATCGTGCAGGAAGGCAATCACGGCAACTGGGTATGGGTGATACTGGAAGGAACTGCTGAAATCAGCAAAAACACACCGACGGGTAGGCTGAAACTGCTACAAATCGGTGACGGCGCCTTTCTGGGAAGCATCGCTTCTTTGATGAAAGGTGATAATGTGCGCAGCGCCACGGTTACCGCCATTGGTAATATTCAACTCGGGATGCTGGACTCCCAGCTTCTGACCAGCGAAATGGCGCACCTGTCGCTTGATTTCAGGGAATTTGTCGGCTCTCTGGATATGCGATTAAGAAGAACCACCGACATGGTTGTGAATATTCGCTCTGGCGACAAAAAGATTTTTAAAATGATCAAGGGCCAAAAGCCCCTCATTAAACAGGGGCAGGATGAAAAACGGCTGTTTCGCATTCGATCCGGCGAAGCCTGGGTGGCCCGGGAGACCGATGACGGCATCGTTCCACTGGCCCGGCTGCAAAAAGGCGATTTTCTTGGACGCATTCCATTTCTGGATATGGGCCATGAGCCGTTTTCCGCTTCTGTTTTTGCCTCTCCAAATCTCAAATTAACCACTGTTAATTCCGATGATTTTCAACAGGCTTATGATAATCTTTCAGCAACCTTGAAAAATATTTTTGCGCACCTGGCAACCTGCATTTCGGTAACCAGCATGATTGGATGCGAGTATTTAAAAAAATCATTTACCGAATAGGCGGCGGGGTTATTCCTGGAACACCAAATTGAGGGTAATATAAGCGCCATGACTTCAGCTGACAAACGCAAACACGAGCGTATTCGATCATTGAATCTGTCTTATATCTGTCTGGATGAGAACCACAATATTGTCAAACAGGGAATGGGCAGAACTTTGAATATTTCTGAATCGGGGATTCTGCTTGAAACCCATTTTCCCGTCGAGCCCTCCCATATCGTCCAGCTGACCATCAGCCTGGAAGAAGATCTGCTGGATATCAAGGGCAAGCCGGTTCATATAACACCCAAAAAAAACGGCAAATATGAAATCGGAATACATTTTACCGAATTTGATCCGAATACCGCCACAATGTTGAAAAAATTTATCGACGGAGGTGCCGGCGGGCAAAAGACTTCCGATCAGCCGGATGAATAAACGCTACCAAGACTCTAAGGAACTAAAAGCATGCAGACACCGGTCAGCCAGACGGATTTTTCAGACCTGAACCTGGTCAAACGGGGCAAAGTAAGAGATATTTATGATCTTGGCGAATACCTTTTAATGGTGGCTACGGATCGCATTTCCGCTTTTGATGTCGTGATGCCGGATCCGATTCCAGACAAGGGGATCATCCTGACGCAAATCTCTCTGTTCTGGTTCGAAGTGATGCAACCGATTGTTGAAAATCATCTTATCACTGCCGATGTCAAGGAATATCCCGCCAGTTGCCTGCCCTATGCCGACATTCTGCGCGGCCGCAGCATGCTGGTAAAAAAAACGAACCCCTTGCCGATAGAATGTGTGGTTCGAGGTTATATTTCCGGTTCGGGCTGGAAGGCTTATCAACAGACAGGCAGTGTTTGCGGAATTGCCCTGCCTTCCGGCCTGCAGGAATCCGATAAGCTGTCACAGCCGATTTTTACGCCTTCCACAAAAGAAGAGGTCGGCTCCCATGACATCAATATTGATTATGCCGAAACAGTCAAACGCATCGGTGAAGGTCATGCGGCCAGGGTCCGGGATCTGAGCCTGGAAATTTATCAAAAAGGCACGGAGCTTGCTGCTGAAAAGGGCATCATTATTGCTGACACCAAATTCGAGTTTGGCTTGCTGGACGATAAAATAATTCTAATTGATGAAGTGCTGACGCCGGACTCATCGCGTTTCTGGCCTCAAGAAACTTACCGTCCGGGCGGTGCCCAGAAAAGCTACGACAAACAGTACGTCCGGGATCATCTGCTTTCCATTCAATGGGATAAAAAGCCGCCCGCCCCCCGGCTTCCCGAAGATGTCATTAAAAATACCCGCAAAAAATATCTGGAAGCACTCATCCAGCTCACCGGAAACGACTACGGTCTATAATGCAATATTCGATCATACCCCTGGACCGGGTGGATCAGACGGACGAAACCTTTCGCATCACGACCCGCACCGATGTTGACGAGCTTGCGGCATCCATCGCCATTGATGGTCTGATTACTCCCCCCGTGCTGGTCAAAAAAAGACGCAACTTTGTCATTGTCAGCGGCTTTCGACGCATAGGCGCCTGCAGGCAGCTGAAGCACGAAAAAATTCCGGCTGCCGTCCTGGAACCTGATCCCGGGGCTGCCGTTTGCCTGCGGATGGCCATTGCGGCCAATGCCCTGCAACGACCGTTGAACCTGATTGAAATATCCCGCTGCCTTCAAAAACTGGCATCCCATTTGAGGGGGCGCCCTCAGCTGATCGAAGCGGCACAGGTCCTTGGCTTGCCGACAAACGCATCCATGATCGATAAAATGATGGGCCTCAGCCAGCTGCCACCACCGGTTCAGAAGGGACTGCTGGACGGCAATCTGGCGCTTCCCGTTGCACTTGAACTCGGTACGATGGATAAAGCCGATGCCATCGAATTCAGCAAAATTTTCAGTTTGTTAAAGTTAAGCCTTAATAAACAACGTGAAATAATTACTCTGGCCAAAGAAATTTCCCGGCGGGAAGATATCGGCATGCTGGATGTCCTGCGCGATCAACAGATCCAGGAGGTTTTGAATGATGATAATCCGGACCGGGGACGTAAGACACGGGAGATTCGATCATTGCTGCATCGCCGGCGATATCCGGGTATTTCAAAAGCGCAGCAGCAGTTCGAAGACCATTTGAAAAAATTGAAGCTCGGCCCCGGCATCCAATTAATTCCCCCGCAACACTTTGAGGCCACCACCTACATTCTGCAGCTGTCCTTTGATAACCTCGAACGTCTCAAAGAACTTCAAGCCGTGCTAAACAGGATTATCCACCACCCCTCACTTCAAAAAATCATGGAACGTGCTGTGATGAACGATGAATAGGGAAGAATTGGTCCCATTTCAATATTTACTTTT
>JAOZPY010000436.1 GCA_029932495.1 Desulfobacterales bacterium | reverse complement strand
GACCACCACCCGGGTTTCCCATTCCAAGAGCCTGGTAAGCCTGGCGGAGCGAAAAGTAGCGGACAATAAGCCGCAGCTGGAAAAAAATGTGCCTAAATATACCATGCTGCCGGGATTTGCCCGCCAGAAGCATCCCCTGGTTGAGGAGCGGATCAAGAAATTGACTGCTTACGCCGAGGATTGTCCTTTCAACCGGGTGGAAATGGCGGACACCAAGATCGGGGTGATTGCCAACGGCATCACCTATCAGTATGTGAAGGAAGCCTTGCCGGAGGCCTCGGTGCTGAAGCTGGGAATGACCTACCCCCTGCCGGCTCAATTGATCAAGGATTTTGCCGATCGGGTGGATCAGTTGTATGTGATAGAAGAGCTCGATCCGTTTTTCGAGGAACAGATTCGTTTGATGGGCGTTGACGTGGCCCATGGCAAGGATCTGTTCTCCATTTGTGGCGAATTCAGCCCCCAGCTGATTCGGGAGAAGGTTGCCGGCTCCCTGATGTCCCTCCAGCCGGCTGCTGAAGGGCTACCTGCCCGCCCGCCGGCATTTTGCCCCGGCTGTTCCCATCGGGGAATCTTCACCATCCTGAAAAAGCTGAAAGTCTTTGTTTCCGGCGACATCGGCTGTTATACCCTGGGAGCTCTGCCGCCCATCCAGGCGCTTCACTCCTGCGTCTGTATGGGGGCCAGTATCGGAATGGCCCACGGGATGTCCCATGTGGTTGAATCCGGAGATGATCTGACCCAGAAAACCGTGGCGGTGATCGGCGACTCCACCTTTTTCCATTCGGGGATGACCGGGCTGCTGAATTCGGTGTACAATAAAGGGATTTCGGTGGTGATGATTCTTGACAACCGGACAACCGGCATGACCGGCGGCCAGGAAAACCCCGGGACCGGCAAGACCATTTCCGGGGATGACACCATTGCTGCCGATATCCCGGCGATGGCCAAGTCATTCGGCATTTCCGAAGTGGTTTCCCTTGATCCCTACAACCTGAAAGATATTGAAGATACCCTGCGGGCCGAGCTGGCCAAACCTGAACTTTCGGTTATTGTGGTGCAGGCCCCCTGTGTTCTGCGCTACCGGATCAGCAAGCCGGCGCTTAAAGTCGACGCGGAGAAATGCACCGGCTGCAAACGCTGTCTCCAGGTAAGCTGCAATGCCCTCGGACTGATAGAGACCGAAGACAAATCATACGTGGAGATTGATCCCAATCTGTGCATTGGCTGTACGGTTTGTGCCCAGGTCTGTAAATTTGACGCCATTTCCTAGTAATCCATGGAGGATATTACATGAAAACGACAAACATTTTACTTGCGGGAGTTGGCGGGCAGGGTGTGTTGCTGGCCAGCCAGATTTTAACCAGGGTAGCTATGGCGGCCGGCCTGGATGTCAAACAGAGCGAGGTTCACGGGATGTCGCAGCGGGGCGGGAGCGTTACCAGCCATGTGCGGTTTGGTGACAAGGTTTATTCCCCCACCATTGACGACGGTGCAGCTGACTTTGTTCTGGGTTTTGAACGTCTGGAAGCGCTGCGCAACGCTCATTGTGTTGCTTCGGACGGCAAAATACTTTATAATACCATGCGTATCAATCCCAGTACGGTTGCCTCAGGCGTGGCGACCTACCCCGAAGGCATTGAAACAAACATTAAGGGCTATGCAAAAGATGTTATTGCCATTGATGGTCTGGGGCTGGCAAAACAGGCCGGCAATGTCAAATCGGCCAATACGGTTATGGTGGGGGCGATTTCGTGCTTTCTGCCTTTTCCTGAAGATTTGTGGGCCGAGCAACTGCGTGAAATCCTGCCGGCCAAGCTGGTGGATTTGAACCTGAAAGCTTTTGAATTGGGGAAAAAGGCGGTAGCTGATTGATTAGTGGTCTGATATCTCGCCGTTTCATTTCTTTTTAATTAGGGGGCATTGCCATGCCCCCTCTCTTATTTTTCAGGATAGATGGCAAAACTTTCTCAATCACCGGAATCATCCATTTATCAGACCAAAGAAGTCCTGGCTTCCCTGTACCAGATCAGCCGGCTCAGTACGGTCAGCGACGGGCGGGAAGACCTGATCCGGACGGTGCTGGAAACGATCATCAATGGTTTACAGTATGACCGGGTTGCCCTGTACCTGCTGAAACTGGGGACTTCTATCCTGGAAGGGGTCATCAATGTTGGCTGTCAGGTCAACATAAAAGGGATAAAATATGATCTGTATACGGATCACTGTGTTGAGACCAGGGTGGTAAAAACTGGTGAGATTATTACCATCAGGTCCGGCTGCGACCATCCTTTCTATACCCAGATCGACCATAAACGCAATATCGCCCTGAAAAGAACCAGCTGCGTCTTGCTGCCGATCAATACCAAACAGGGGGTCATCGGGACCATGCTGGCCGACCGCAGTCACCGGCAGTGGAATATCGACCGTGACGATATCGAAATCCTGGAGATTTTTTGCAACCAGATAGGCATCGTGGTAGAAAACCTGCGGCTGCTGGAAAGCAATCGCCAGAAGATCAATGAACTGACTATGCTGCAGAAAATTTCCCGGTCCATGAGTGAACCGCGGGACCTGGACTCTCTTTACCATTTGATTGTCAAGGAGGCGAACCATCTGGGGAAAAGCCAGGGATGCTGGCTCAAACTGAATTTTGGGGAAGTTGAGTTGGTTACCGTGGCGGTTGACGGCTGCCAGAAGCATGAAGTGGATGCCCTTGATGCTGCTAGTGAAGGGGAAGAAATAAAAAGCGGCAGTCGAACCTCGTACAAACTGCTGCCCATGCCGGGAAGGCCCGGCGGCCAACAGGCCGGCGTCCTGTCGGTGCCGCTGGCGGGTGGCAGCGAGATCAGGGGTATGCTCAGGCTGTTATATCAGGTCAACACCTCACTGGCTGGAGTCAATGTTGATGTCATCGACATTTTTGCTGCTCAAGCAACGAAAGCGATTGAAAATATTACCTTTTATCAGCATTTGCAGGAGGAGCGCGATTTCCGTGAGAGCATCCTGCGCAGTACACCCAATGGGATCATCACCGTTGACAGCAGCTTGATGATTACTTCCTGTAACCACCAGGCGCGAAAGTTGTTCAGTGTGCACGGTGATTTGCTCCACCGTCCGATCTGCGATATTATCGACAACTTTTCCTTCCGCCAGGGTTTGACGGCGGTGGTGAAAGGGCAGCGGTCCATGGCCCAGTTGGAGGTTGTGCGGGGCTCTTCAATGAAGAAGGGAGAGAATCTATTTGTGTCGATTACCTCTCTCCATCGCGACTGGTCCAGGCAGCATGAAATCCTGATCATGATCCAGGATCAGACG
>JAOZPY010000435.1 GCA_029932495.1 Desulfobacterales bacterium | reverse complement strand
CGCAACAGGTTGATCAGAGCAGTTAGTTTGCTCTCGTCGCCGGTCACTTCGATGATGTAATGCTCAAGCCCGGTGTCGACCACTTTGCATCGGAAAATATCCACGATGCGCAAAATTTCGGCCCGATGCTCCGCTTTGGCGCGCACGCAAATCAGGGCCATTTCCCGTTTGACCGCCTTGGGGCCTGTCATGTCCCGCAACTTGATGATATTGATCAACTTGCGCAGTTGTTTTTCGATCTGCTCAATCACCGGCGGGTTGGCCTTGGTAACGATGGTGATCCGGGATACCTGGGGATCCATCGTGGGGGCCGTGCATAGGCTTTCAATGTTAAACCCCTTGCCGCTAAACAGACCCACCACCCGGGAAAGCACGCCTGGCTGATTATCCACCAGCATGGTCATGATATGTTTTTCTTCTTTCATTTATATTTCCTTCCCTCATTTGCCCCGAAATACAAAAGCTGGCCGCCATGTTACCGCACAATTGTTAAGCAATTAGATTTTCGCTGTTCAGTATTTGTTTTTTATTCGATGTCCAACGCTTCAGGATTCAGATAGGAGACTATACGAGCAGCATCTCGGTTATCGGCGCCCCGGCAGGAACCATGGGATAAACGCCTTCTTCTTTTTCAACGATAAAATCCATAATTACAGGGCCCGGCGTTTCAAGCCCTTTGGTCAGCACGGACTGCACTTCGTCAGGTTTCTCAGCCCGCAAGCCGCAGGCCCCGTATGCTTCGGCAAGCTTTACAAAGTCAGGGGCGCAGTCCATGCAGGTGCAGGCGTAGCGGCGTTCATAAAACAGTTCCTGCCACTGCCGCACCATGCCCAGGTACCCGTTATTCAAGATGACAACCTTGACCGGCAGCCGGCTCTGAACAGCGGTTGCCATTTCCTGGATGTTCATCTGGATGCTGCCGTCACCGGCAATATCAACCACGGTTTTATCGGGGCAGGCCACCTGAGCCCCGAGAGCCGCAGGCAGGCCAAACCCCATGCATCCGAGTCCACCGGAGGTGATGAAGTGATTGGGTCGCTCAAAGTGATAGTACTGGGCAGCCCACATCTGGTTCTGGCCGACTTCGGTGGTGATAATGGCCTGTCCCCGGGTCAACTGATAAAGTTTTTCCACCACGTATTGGGGTTTGATGACCTCGCTCTGGTGGTAGGCCAGGGGGTTGGTTTTTTTCCATTGATCGATTTGGTCAAACCAGTTTTTCCGTTTTTCGGCCAGCTCTTCGGATGATTTGCGCTCGATAAGTCGATTTAAATGCTGCAGGCTGATTTTGCAGTCACCCACTATTGGAATGCTGACCGGAATGTTTTTTCGGATCGAGGTGGGATCGATATCGATATGGACGATCTGAGCCTGGGCGGCAAAAGCATCCGTTTTGCCGGTAACCCGGTCGTCAAAACGAACACCAATGCCGATCATCAAATCGCAGGCGGACGTACACATATTGGCCCGGTAAGTACCGTGCATCCCCAACATCCCGAGCCACAGCGGATCCGAGCCGGGAAACGCTCCCAGCCCCATTAGAGATGCGGTAACCGGAATGCGGGCAGCGCGGGCAAATTTCGTCAGTTCCCTGGAGGCACCGGAAAGAATTACTCCACCTCCGATGAAAATAAGGGGCCGGCGGCTTTTTTCGACCAGGGCAGCGACTTTTTTCAATTGTTTCATATTGGGGTTGTAATTCGGATTGTAGGACTTCATCTTTACATCGCCAAGCGGCGTATAGTCCGTCGTGTTTTTTGTGATGTCCTTGGGAATGTCCACCAGAATCGGCCCTGGCCGGCCGGTGCGTGCCAAGTGAAACGCTTCTTTGATGGTCGGGGCCAGATCCTCGACACAGGCTACCAGGTAATTATGTTTGGTGCAGGGCCGGGTGATGCCGACGATATCCACTTCCTGGAAGGCGTCGTTTCCGATTAGATTAGTCGGCACCTGGCCACAAAGTACAACAATGGGAATCGAATCCATGAAAGCCGACGCGATGCCGGTAACCGTGTTCGTGGCTCCCGGACCAGATGTTACCAGGCAAACGCCTACCTTGCCGCTCGCCCTGGCATATCCGTCGGCCGCATGCACGGCGCCCTGTTCGTGTCGCACCAGCACGTGCTGGATGTCCGTTTCGGCCAGGGCATCGTAAATGTCGATGACGGCTCCCCCCGGAAAACCGAAAAGGGTATCCACATTTTCGTTTTTAAGAACTTCCATCAATATCTGGGCACCGGTCAGTTTCATTTTTTCCCCTTTGGGCAAAAAAAAACCGTTATCAGCCGCTTAGGGTTGATAACGGTTTTTGCTTTTTGCCTGCTGGATAAAGTTATGCCATTATCAACCCTTTCCCCTCGTCAATGGTAATGACTACCCCGACGAGGAGCAGAATAATGCTTATAAGGATGATAATGGCAAGATTCATAAAGACAACTTTCAATCTAATTTTCTAAAAAAAATAGCAGGCCGCCAGGCAATTGTCAAGCCTTTTCTTTAAACCCGCATCCTTCGGCCAGACAGGTGACGATGGTCCCGTTTTTCTTGGTGGTTTTTTCCACCAGAAACCGGGCTCCGCACACCGGACATTGTCGGTCAACGGGTTTGTCCCACGTGGCGAACTTGCAATCAGGAAAACGGCTGCAGCCATAGAAAATTTTACCGCGCCTGGATTTTCGCTCCACGATGTCGCCGTCACAGTTTTCTTCGGGGCACTTGATGCCGATTTTTTTTCCGTTGGAGTTCAGCGATTGACTGTTTTTACATTCCGGGTATCCACTGCAGGCCAGAAAATCACCATAACGCCCACGCTTGACCACCATGGGGCGGCCGCACTTATCGCACACCCGGTCGGTAATCGTTTCTTCAACCGGGGCGACGGGGTGAATCTGTCCTTTTTCATCGCGGGTGTAATCACTGGAATAGGTGCATTCCGGGTATCCGCTGCAGGCCAAAAAATGCCCGTTTTTGCCAACCTTGATATGCAGCTGCTGGCCGCACTGTGGGCATTTGAGGCCGGTGGGGATGCCCACCCCCTTGACACTGAGCATTTGTTTGGCCGCCCGGTCCAGATGTTTTTTAAAAGCCCGGTAAAAGCGGGATAGCACTTGCTCGGATCTGGCCTTACGGGACTCGACGCGGTCGAGGTTTTCTTCCATTCTGGCAGTGAATTCAACATCAAAAATATCGGGAAAATTTTTCACCAGCAGATCATTGACAATAAATCCCAGCTCGCTGGGCCGAAAATACCCCTTGATCAATTCCACGTAACCCTTTCCCCGGATTGTGGAAAGGATCGTCGCATAGGTGCTGGGTCGGCCG
>JAOZPY010000434.1 GCA_029932495.1 Desulfobacterales bacterium | reverse complement strand
GATTACCGGCTGCTGGTGATGGCGCCGGCCAGTGTCCAGGAGACCGTGGAGATGGTCATGCAGGCCTTTGCCCTGGCCGAAAAATACCTTAACCCGGTGATGATTCTCGGTGACGGTTTGATCGGCCAGATGATGGAGCCGGTGGAATTTCCGGAACACCTGAAAGCCGAGCCCTCCAACAAGGACGCCTGGGCCACCAACGGCATGGACACCCGCAAAAGCAGCCGGCGCAATCTGGTCAAAACCCTCTTTCTGGATCCCGGAGAACTCAATGCCCACAATTTAAAACTGAAAGCCAAATACGAGCGCATGCAGCGCGAAGAGGTTCGTTACGAGGCTTATAACCTTGACGGGGATTATCAGGCGCTCATTGTCAGCTACGGCACGATGAGCCGGGTTTGCCGCACGGCCATTGACAACCTGAAACAAGACGGACTGGAAATCGGCATGGTCCGGCCCCAACACCTGTTTCCCTTTCCTGGTCAGGCCATTTATGAGGCGGCAGCGAAAAATAGCTGTCAGGCTGTGCTGAGCGTGGAAATGAGCATGGGACAGATGGTGGAAGACGTTGAGCGCAGTGTGGTTGGCAAGTGTCCGGTTCACTGGTACGGAAAATGCGGCGGCGAGGTACCGACACCCGAAGAGGTGATGGACGAGGTTCGCAAATTACTTAAACACTGAACTGGTTGATTGGTTAGATTGATATATAGGAGCACCGAAAATGGGAAAAATATTTCAAAAACCCGAAGCCCTGTCAGATGCAATCACCCATTACTGCCCGGGTTGCACCCACGGGGTGGCCCATCGGCTGATCGCAGAAGTAATCGACGAGCTGGGGATCCGTGGCCGTACGGTTGGTATTGCACCGGTGGGTTGTGCTGTTTTGATGTACAATTATTTTACCTGTGACTTTCAGGAAGCTGCGCACGGCCGGGCGCCTGCCATGGCCACCGGTATCAAGCGGGTGCGCCCGGACCTGATGGTTTTTACCTATCAAGGCGACGGCGACCTGGCCAGCATTGGCATGGGCGAAATCGTGCATGCCGCCAACCGCGGCGAAAAATTTACCACCATTTTTATCAACAATGCCGTGTACGGTATGACCGGCGGGCAGATGGCACCCACCACGATGCCCGATCAGCGGACCACCACCTCGCCGTTCGGACGCAAACCTGCCGAGGTGGGCATGCCGGTCCGGATGGCCGAGCTGCTGGCCGCCCTCACAACGCCGGGCTACATTGTCCGGCAGGCGCTGGCCAAGCCCAAGTATATTAACCGTGCCAAAAAGGCCATCAAAAAGGCGTTTATGTATCAGATGGAAGATCGATGTTTCAGCCTGGTGGAGCTGATCAGCACCTGCCCGACGAACTGGGGCATGACCCCGGTGGCCGCAACCCAATGGGTCGAAGAAAAAATGCTGCCGTATTACAAACTGGGGGAATTCAAAACGCCGGAGGATGACTGAAGTTGGAAGTGGGAAGGCAGAAGCTGACGAGCGTGTTTATCCCAGACCGAGGGCAGTCACAAATTATTTTGAGGAGGAATGATGCAAAGTGAAGTTCAATTCGCCGGATTTGGCGGTCAGGGGATCATGCTGATGGGGCAGATTCTGGCCCAGGCTGCCATGCAGCAAGGGTTTGAGGTGGTATGGATCCCTTCTTACGGTCCTGAAATGCGCGGTGGAACTGCTTATTGCACGGTGGTTGCCGCTGACAGACCCATCGGGTCTCCAGTGATCCGCAACCCCATGCACCTGGTGGCCATGAACCGGCCTTCTTTGGAAAAATTTGCACCGACCGTCAAACCGGGTGGGGTGATATTTATCAACCAGTCCCTTATTTCCATCGGGGCCGGCCGGGATGACGTGGATGTGCTCAGTGTGCCCATCATTGAAATCGCCAAAGAGATGGGCAATGTGAAGGCGGCCAATATTGTCGCCCTGGCGGCTTTTGTCGCCCGCAGCAAGGTCGTTGATTTTGAGATTTTGCGCGAAGCCGTCAAGGGGAAATTCGCCAAAAGGGAAAAACTCATTCCGCTGAACATGAAGGCGCTGGACGAAGGTCGAAAGGCGGCGCTTGGCTGATGAAAGTTTCCGTCCCCGATCACATTATGTCGCTTAAACCCTATGTCCCAGGCAAACCGCTGGAAGAACTCAAGCGGCAGTACGGAATTGACGATGCGATCAAGCTTGCCTCCAACGAAAACCCCCTGGGCCCCTCGCCGGCAGCGGTCAGGGCCATTGAGGCCGTCGGCCGAAAACTGCACCGTTATCCCAACGGTGCCGGATATGACCTGGCTGAAGCTCTTGCTGCCAGGCTGGGAGTACAACCGGGCAATATCGTTTTAGGCAACGGCTCCGACGATATCATCGTCATGCTGGCCCGTGTGCTATTGCAGCCCGGTGATGAAGCCATTTTACCCCGGCCGTCATTTCTGATGTATGAGCTGGCGGTGCGCGCCTGCGCGGCAACACCCGTTGAAATTCCATTGAAATCTTACGCTGTTGATCTTGAGGCCATGCTGGCCCGTGTCGGCCCCGCCACCCGTCTGGTATTTGTCAACAATCCTCACAATCCCACGGGTACACTGGTTTCTCGACCGGCCCTGGACAATTTTATCGATGCCCTTCCGACCGGGGTCGTGCTGGTCCTTGATGAGGCTTACATCGAGTTTGTGCGCGATGCGAATTGTCCGCACAGCATTGACTATGTGAAAGCGGACAAGATCGTCATCGGGCTGCGGACTTTTTCCAAGGCATACGGGTTGGCAGGTTTGCGCATTGGTTACGGTGTGATGCCCGCCTTTTTAGCTGAAATTCTGCATCGGGTTCGCCCGCCCTTCAATGTGAATTCCCTGGCTCAGGCGGCTGCCGTGGCCGCTCTGGAGGATGAGCGCTTTCTGGAAGATACCGTACAGCTGGTCCATAATGAACTGGATTTTCTATATACGACCCTGGATGGATTGGGAATTGATTATGTGAAATCCCAGGCAAACTTCGTGCTGATCAGAGTCGGCAAAAATGCGGATGAAATTTTTGAAAACCTGCTCAGGCAGGGAATTATTGTGCGCTCTATGAATTCTTACGGTTATCCGGACTGTATCCGGGTAACCGTCGGGTTGCATGATGAAAATGTGCGTTTCATCAAGGCGCTGAAGCAGGTGCTCTAAAAGTGTTGGTCAGACTTTTTAAGTAAGAGGTGAAAAAAGGTACGGGAACGGTACAAGGTGCAGGGTACAGATAAGAAGGGTACAGGGTACAGGGTACAAGGTTCAAGGAAAAGAAGGGTACAGGGTACAGGGTACAAGGTTCAAGGAAAAGAAGGGTACAGGGTA
>JAOZPY010000433.1 GCA_029932495.1 Desulfobacterales bacterium | reverse complement strand
CTATCGCAGGGACTGCTACGCCGTCTATCGCAGGGACTGCTACGCCGTCGTCTTCAAAATCGCTCAAGCCTTGCCGCGAGCCAAAATCTACCATTTGTGGACGGACACTACCTTGGATCACCTCCCCCGCTTTCAACAAAGGCGGCCGCTTCTTTTAGCAGCCGGATGGTTTCCATGGCGGCGGCCTCATCAATTTTCTGGATGGCAAAGCCGGCATGGACGATCACGTAATCGCCGATCACGGCGTCTTGAAGCAGCAGCAGGCTGGCCTTGCGCTGAACACCATCCACATCGATGGTGGCCATGTCGTTCTCAATACGGGTTATTTTCGAAGGGATTGCAAGACACATGGTTGTCGGTTGTTCCTTTCCTGTATGATATCCCCAACCGATCGAGCTCGGCCAGGACCATTTTGATTACCGGATCAACCCGGGCATGGACAACGGGCGTCAATTCAATGCTGGTGGTGTCGATATCCTCCGGTTCGACACCCAGGATTACCGTTTCTGGCACCCTGTCCAGTGCCTGGCACAGGGTCAGTGCTTCCAGCAGATCGATCTGGTGGACCGAATTTTTTGCCCGGATTCTTTCCGGGATGGCCGCACCCTCCAGGCGGTAAAGATCCCCGGGTTTGCCCCGGTTGCGGATGGCGTCCACCACGATGAGATGATTGGGCTCTGAGATCACCCCCAGCAGGTTGATTCCCAGCACCCCGCCGTCGACCAGCATGACGTTTTCGGGAAACACGTACTCGCGCCCCATCTTCTCGATCACCCGTACGCCGAATCCCTCATCGCGACAGAGGATGCAGCCTACCCCCAGGATCATGACGTCCACTGCATAAATGTTGTCACTGGAATTATTTTCGGTCAAGCCCATACCCCCTTAGATTTAAAACCACTTCTGAGAACAGAACGTCTCATCTGCAATAAAGTGCCGGAAGCGCTTATCGTTGGGACGCCGCTGCGTCTCGTTTTTTCATAAGTATTAAGCGTTTTAAAAGCGTGCAGCCTCCCGGGGATGGCCGGGAGGCTGCCGTGTTTATGCGCTGGTTACTGCACTCTGATTTTGTAAACCTGGTTGGAGTCCGGGTCGATCACATGAACGCCGCAGGCAATGCACGGGTCAAAGGAGTGCACCGTGCGCAGGACCTCCAGCGGTTTTTTGGGATCAGCCACGGGCGTGCCGATCAGGGACTCTTCCACCGGTCCCAGCTTGCCGTTGGCATCCCGCGGTCCCAGGTTCCAGGTTGAGGGGACCACGTACTGGTAGTTTTTGATTTTTTTATTTTCAATCTGAATCCAGTGGCCCAGGGCTCCCCGGGCGACATCGTTCAGTCCTAAACCCATGCCGCTGTCAGGCATCTCCCAGGGTTGGTAGGTCTGGGTATCGCCGTTTTTGATGTTTTCAACCAGTTCCATCACCCAGCCTTCCATGGCATTGCCGATGGCCACGGTCTCAATGCAGCGCGCACCGGTGCGGCCGAGGGTGGAAAACAGGGCCGCTGCCGGAATTCCCAGAGTTTTGAGCACGCTGTTGACAACCGGCGTGACTTCTTTCTGGCCCTTGGCATAGGCCACCAGCACCCGTGCCAGCGGTCCCACCTCGCAGGGTTCGCCTTCATAACGCGGGGCCTTGAGCCAGGAATACTTGCCGTCGCCCGGCCGGTATTTCGGATTTTCCTGTAGCGGTTTTGTTTCACCCTCGTAAGGATGTCGGTCCTTGCCGCCTTCATACCAGGAGCGCGCGACATGCTCGGTAACCCGGGCCTGGTGAGCCATTTTGACTCCCGCCAGGTTGCGTTTCATGATCACGCCCCGGGGCATGAAAAGGCTTTCAGGCTCCTGGTCGGTTTGTGGCAGGTCGCCCCAGGCCAGGAAATTGCTGGTGCCGCCGATGGCCCCCCAGTCCTTGTAGAAAGAGGCCACCGCCAGAACATCCGGCAGGTACACATCTTTTACGAATGCCTGGGTTTCTTTCCAGATATACAAAAATTCAGCGATGCGGTCCGGCGTCAAATCTTTTACACAGGTGACCCCGCCGACCACCAGGGTCTGCAAATGCGGGTTCTTGGCGCCGAAAATGGCATGCATGCGCACGGCCTTGGCCTGCAGGCGCAGTGCCTCGATGTAATGGGCGGTTGCCATCAGGTTGGCTTCGGGCGGCAGTTTATATGCCGGATGGCCCCAATAGGCATTGGAAAACGGGCCCAGCTGGCCGCTGTCAACGAAAGTTTTCAGCCGTTGCTGGACGTTTTTAAAATAGACCGCCCCGCCCCAGGGGGCATTGCTGACATTGTCCGCCAAGGCCGCGGTTTTTTTCGGGTCGGCTTTGAGTGCACTGACAACATCGACCCAGTCCAGGGCATGCAGATGATAAAAGTGAACGATGTGGTCATGCTGGAATTGGGCTCCGTGCAGCAGGTTGCGAATCAGACGAGCATTTTTGGGGATCTTGACGCCCACCGCATCTTCGACTGCCCTCGCCGAGGACAGATAATGGGTGTACGTTCAGACCCCGCAGGATCGCTGAACAAAAAGCGGTGCGTCCCGCGGATCGCGGCCCTGCAAGATAATTTCAATGCCCCGGAACATCTGGCCCGAGCTCCAGGCATTGACAACTTTGCCTCCAGACACCTCCACCTCGATTCTGAGATGCCCCTCTATTCTGGTAATCGGATCTATCGTGATTCTTTTGCCCATATGATCTCCTCCTCCTTCAAATGGTAACAAGGATTCTTGTTTATTCCAGTGTGCCTGTTGTTACAGTTCTTCGAAAAACGGGGTGTGCTTGTCCCAGAAATCCGGTTCGCTGCAGCCGATGCATGGGTGTCCGGCTTCAATGGGCCAGCTGGTGCCGTCGTTGAATTTGGCGACCGGGCAGTTGTTGTAAGTCTCCGGTCCTCGACAGCCCATTTTGTAAAGGCAATAGCCCGCAGCAGCCTCTTCAGAGCCGAATTCTTCAACGAATTCTTCGTTTTCGAAATGCGACCTTCGCGGACACTGGTCATGGATGGTGGTTCCGTAGGCAAACAGGGGCCGTCCCAAGTCGTCTAAGGCCGGCAATTTGCCCAGGAGGAGATAATTGACGATGGTGCCTACCAGATTGATGGGATTTGGCGGGCATCCGGGAAGGTTGACAGTTTGGATGTTCAGCGCCTGGCCGACGCTCTTGTAGCCGCCGGGATTGGGTGCGGCCGCCTGAACACCGCCGAATGAGGAGCACGCGCCGAGGCAGATCACACCGGCGGCCTTGGGGATCACATCCCTGGCCACTTCCAGAAAGGTGCGGCCGCCGATTTTGCCGTAGCCGCCGTTGTACTTGGTGGCAATGGCGCCTTC
>JAOZPY010000432.1:2601-3342 GCA_029932495.1 Desulfobacterales bacterium | reverse complement strand
TTTCCGGGGGGCATATCCGAATCGGCCTGGAAGACAATGTAAAAATGCCGGGCGGCGATCTGGCCAAGGGCAGCTGGGAACAGGCGAAGTGGGTTAAGGAAATCGCGAAAATTGCAAGGCGGCCCATCGCCACGCCGGCTGAAACACGGCAGTTGTTGGGGCTGCGCAACGGCTGAACAGTATGTGTCTCTAAACGCAAATACAGCACATCAAGAGAGGATCACACGTGCATGAAGTAATTTTTTACGGACGCGGGGGGCAGGGCGCTGTGACCGCTGTTGAGCTTGCCGCCCAGGCAGCAATCGGCGAAGGCAAGTATGCCCAGGGATTTCCCAGTTTCGGGCCGGAGCGAAGGGGGGCGCCGGTGATGGCGTTTTTGCGGGTTTCCGACAACCCGATCTTTTCGCGGGAAAAAATCGCAACCCCGGACACGGTCGTTGTTTTAGACCCGACGTTGCTCGACCTGGTCGATACCTGCCGGGGGATGCCGCCAGGCGGAACCCTGATTATCAACAGCCCGCCGCGAAATGCTGATGAACTTGCAGCTTACCAGTCCCGGTATCAGGTGTTTCTGGTAGATGCCACCCGCATTGCAATGGAAACTTTAGGGGTGCCGATTACCAATACGGCCATTTTAGGGGCACTGGTCAAAGCAACTGAAATTGCAGCAATCAATGCCCTGCAAAAGCCCGTTGAGCACCGCTTTGGAAAGCTGGCCTCAAAAAACCTGGATGCCATGCA
>JAOZPY010000432.1:0-2591 GCA_029932495.1 Desulfobacterales bacterium | reverse complement strand
GCCATGCAGCAGGCCTTTGAGCAAACCATTATATGCGATGATCCGCCGATTGCCCCGGATTGGAACAATGAGGATGCGGATAGATCCTGCGCCTACGAAAGCGGCCTTATGGTGGATGCATTGCATCCCTGGAGCGAAGTGCAAGTCGGTTGTGACATTGTTCAACCCGCATGCAGTGCTGATTTTGCCACCGGCAACTGGCGCACCGCCGGTCGGCCGCATACCGATTTTGACAAATGCATCAAGTGCGGTCTGTGCTGGATTATGTGTCCGGATATGGCTTACCGCACGAATGCTGAGGGCTTTTATGACTGGAACGGGCACTACTGCAAAGGCTGCGGCATCTGTGTGGAGGAATGCCCGCAGGACGCCATTGAGATGAGGGGGGAGTGATGTCACAAAGAGTCGGTATGGAAGTTTCCCTGGCGGCGGCGGAAGCGGCCGGGTTGGCAAACGTCGACGTGGTTGCTGCCTATCCCATCACCCCCCAGACACACATTGTAGAGCGTCTGGCTGAACTGGTCGCTGTCGGCAAGCTGGATGCCGAATATGTTGCGGTGGAATCCGAGCATTCGGCCATCAGTGCCTGTATGGGCGCATCTGCCGCCGGTGCGCGGACATTTACCGCCACCGCGTCGCAGGGGTTGGCGCTAATGCACGAAATTCTTTTTGCAGCTTCCAGCATGCGGCTGCCCATCGTCATGGCGGTGGCCAACCGGGCCATATCCGCCCCCATTAACATCTGGGCCGACCACTCGGATATCATGCCCCAACGGGATACCGGCTGGGTGCAGCTTTTTGCCGAAAACGGGCAGGAAGTTTTTGACCTGATTATCCAGGCCTTCAGGCTGGCGGAAGATCACCGGGTGCTGCTACCGGTCATGGTCAACATGGACGGTTTTACCTTATCCCACGTTATCGAACCAATTTCACTGATCAACCAGGGCGAATTGGACGGATTTCTTCCTGCCATGAAACCGGCCCGCATGTTGGACCCGGCACACCCCCGCACCATGGGACCTTTTGGCGCCCAGGATGTGTATACCGAAATCAAACAGCAGCAGGAAGCTGCCCTGCTGAAGGCCGAATCGGTCCTGGAAGAAATCTGGGACAGCTTCTGCGATCATTTTGGCAGAACCTATCATCCTGTTGAAACTTACCAGACCGAGGACGCCAAAGTGATCCTGGTAACCATGGGAGCCGTGGGAGAAACCGCAAGGACCGCTGTGGCTGAAATGCGAGAGCAGGGAATCCGGGTGGGATTGGTCCGCGTCCGCTTGTGGCGGCCGTTCCCTGCGCGCCATCTGGTTGAGGCTTTAAAGGAGGCTAGGGTCATTGCCGTACTGGACCGGACACTGCCGCCCGGAGCCCGGGGAGGTCCGCTGGCCGGTGAAATTCGCTCCGCTTTTTACCCCCGGGTCGACCCGCCGGTGGTTCTTAATTTTGTGGCCGGCCTGGGAGGCCGCGAGATAAACCGCGCAACCTTTAAAGAAATGGTCAACAGGTCATCCAAAACAGACTTTCAACCTGAAAATTATGAACTGCTGGATGTGAGGATGTCATGATAGCCGACAATGCCAATCTGTTCGATATGGAAAAAATCACCGCTAAAACCATCCCGGCTTTCGAGCCCCTGGCTTCCGGGCACCGTGCCTGTCAGGGCTGCGGCGAAATTCTTGCCATGCGCCAGGCCATCAAAGCCCTGGGTGACGACATTATCGTCATCAGCGCCACCGGCTGCATGGAGGTGGTCACATCGCCTTACCCCCAGACCGCCTGGAACGTACCCTGGCTGCATGTGGCCTTTGAAAACGCAGGAGCGGTAGGATCGGGGGTGGAAGCCGCTCTGAAGGCCATGGCCCGTAAAGGAAGGCTGTCATCCAACAAAACTAAAATCATCATTGCCGGCGGTGACGGCGGGACTTCGGACATCGGGTTCCAGGCCCTCTCGGGCGCTTTGGAACGATTCCACGATTTTGTCTATCTGTGCTTTGACAACGAAGCCTACATGAACACCGGAATTCAACGCAGTTCGGCCACACCTTGGGGCTGCTGGACAACGACAACGCCGACCGGCAGTAAATCCACCGGCAAACCAACCATGAAAAAAGATCTGCCGGCCATCGTTGCGGCCCACAACATTCCCTATGTAGCCACGGCTTCGCCGGCGTACCATCTGGACCTGATGAACAAGGTCCGCAAAGCCGCTGCCATTCCTGGGCCGGCCTTTGTGCATATCTTTTCGCCGTGTCCCACCGGTTGGCGCATGCCGACGCAGTATTCTGTCAGGGTGGCCAGGCTCGCGGTGCAAACGAGGGTGTATCCGCTGTATGAGGTGGTAAACGGCAGGTACACCCTGACGCGTAAATCAAAGAAATTCAAACCGGTCAAGGAGTATTTGAAAATACAGGGGCGCTTTCGGCACCTGTCTGATGAAGACATCAAAACGATTCAACAGGAAATCAATGAGGGCTATAAAAGTCTGGAGGCCAAAGCGGTCTAACCTTAATAATTCTATAACCAACCGGCGGGAACATACTAATAAAGCCAAAAAGCATTAGACATTCACCTGAACAAGTGAAAATCTTAAA
>JAOZPY010000431.1 GCA_029932495.1 Desulfobacterales bacterium | reverse complement strand
ATCCGGCCAATGAAACCGTGGGCCGGATCCTGGAGATCGTGGAAAAATACGGCGGGCCGCAGGAAATCAACCGCAGGGCCGCCGAAGCGCGCGCTTTCGACAACCTCATGGCCCGGCTCGATGAGATCAAATCGCCCTATGCCGCCGATGTTCAGTGGCTGTTGGAGCAACGCGACCGGGGTGCCTTTGTCCGCCTGGACGACTATTACGATCGCGTCCTTTTCGATCCGCAAGCCGGCGACAGCCTCAACCAGCAAAACGCGGTCACCCTGGAAATCAGCGCCCTGCAGTTTTTCCCCTGGCTGATTGCGGAAGCCCGGCAGGCCATTGAAAACAAGGAATTGATGCCCGGCCGCTACATCCGGGTGCGCAACATGAAGGAGCAGGTTGAAGACAACGGCGATATTCTGGCCACCGCCGCCGCTATGCAGGTGGTGGGGGCCTCCTACGTGGAAACCCTGGACACCCGGGGCACCGACGGGTCCAATATCCACCTGGGAGGGCCGGAAACCATCACCGGCTATTTCGGCGGTATCGGCCAGCCCAACGAGCACCCCTACCAGTGGATCGATGAATACCTGCACTATTACACCACCTATGGCGTGCGGCAGGTATTGAACATCAACGCCGGCACCATCCTGGCCGCCTACCTGCTGCACAAGCTGGGGGTGGACAACGAATTTAAAATTTCGGTGTACATGGGCAACGACAACCCACTGGCCATCCTGTGGACCCTGATGACCGCCCGCCTGTTTGCCCGCGAAGACGGCACCACCTCGCTGATCGGCTTCAACCTGTCCAACTCGGCCGACAACGGCACCATCCGCCAGGCGGCCAAGCTGCGCCGGGCCCTGGGACTGGAAAAGATGGTACGCTTCGAGCACCACATCACCGAAACCCAGAAGTCCATTGTTATTCAGCCATACAACCGCCGCGACGAACTGGTGGAAGTGGCAAAGGATGTGCCCAACATCGCCGCCAAGCATGAAGGCGGTGATCCGGAAATTGATGCCGCCCGGCCGCACCCAAGCGATATTCTGGAGTATTTTCTGCCTAAAAAAGAAATCCTGGCCCAGGGTCTGATGGAGGCCTTGGAGCGCAGCTACCTGGACAAGCACGATGCGTTAAACCGCACCGCCGATGCCCTGGTAAAAAACGGCATCGGGGTGATCTGTGCCAGGTACCTGCACCCGTGAAAAGGAGAAAAGCATGTCAACAGACCCTCTGGAGCATTTGTACAGCCGCCAGGCCACTGGAGCGCAACCGTCCGTTATCCGCGACATTTGCGCCCTGGTCGCCCGCCCGCAGATGCGCTCGCTGGCCGGCGGCTGGCCCGACCCGCAGAAATTTCCCGTGCAGGCCATTGGCCGCATCAGTGAGCAGCTGATAGCCGAACACGGCGACTTGCTGCTGCAGTATGGCTCCACCGAGGGGCTGCTCGACTTGAGAACCGCGCTGGCCCGGCGGATGAACGCCGAGGGCATCGCCGGCTTGGACGCCGACAACCTCGTCATCACCCATGGCTCGTCCCAGGGCATTTCCCTGGCCGCCCAGGTTTTTTTAAACCCGGATGACGTACTGCTGGTGGGACTGCCCACCTATTTCGGCGGCCCGGGAGCCGGCCGGGCCCGGGGGGCACAGCTTGTCGGCGTTAACGTGGATGAGCAGGGGATGGACACCGATCGTCTGCAGCAGGAGATCAAGCGACTGAAAAGCGCCGGCCACCGCGTCAAGGCAGTCTACACAATTCCCAATTTTCAGAACCCCACCGGCGCAACGCTGAGCCTTGAAAGGCGTCAGCAGCTCATCGAGCTGGCTGAAACCCATGACCTGGTCATTTTTGAAGACGACCCTTACGCGGATCTGCGCTTTGAGGGCCAACGCCCGCCTTCGCTGAAAGCCCTGGACCGCAGCGGCCGGGTCATTCACCTGCGTTCTCTGTCCAAAATTTTTGTCCCGGGGATGCGGCTGGGGTGGGCCGCCGGGGATGCCGGGGTCATTCGCCGTATGGTGGTGGCCAAGCAGTTTGCCGATGCAACCACCAACACGCCGGGCCAGTACATCCTGCTGGAGTTCATCCGCCAGGGATTGCTGGACCGCCAGATTCAGGAAAATACCGACTTTTACCGCGCCAAGCGGGATTTCATGCTCGAGCAGATGGACCGGCACTTTCCCGCCGAAGCAACCTGGAACAGGCCCCAGGGGGGATTTTTCATTTTTGTTCACCTTCCCGGGGACATGGATGCCGAAATGCTTTTTCACCGGGCCGTGGAGCGCAACGTGGCCTTTGTCACCGGCAGCCCTTTTTTCGTGGACGGCAGCGGCCGCAATACCCTGCGCCTGTCATACTCCCAGGTCAGCCGTGAAGACATGGAAATCGCCATTCGCACCCTCGGAAATCTGATCAAGGAACAGCTGGCAGGAAATAATAAATAGGGAGCGGTGCATATCGAGAAAATTCATTTAAAATAAAACCGGATGGTTTCTTTTTAAACAAACGCGTGTCAAATCTTCACCACAAACGGCACCGCACTGACCACAACCCCGACGATGACCATGTAAAGGGTGCGGGTGACAAAATACGGATAGACCATCAACACGATGCCGCAAATCAAAAATACGTACCTCAGGGATTTTTTACCGTACATGAAATAGGCCATCCCGATAATACCGAAAAGCCCTGCGACGATTATCCAGGACAGCGAAAAACTGCCCAGCATGGATTTCATCCCGCTCGGATCATTCAGCACATTTTTCATCACATCATCGGTCGGATTCACAGCAGCTCCTGTATTCCGGTTTAATAAATTGCCGTATTTTTAAAGGGTTGCGATCTTCTTATTCGATGTTGGGAGTTCGGCCTTAATTTGAAGCGGTTTAGTTAACCTGCACGATCTTATCCATGGCATCTATGTAAGTCTGTGCATCGTAAGGCCCCACCAGCCTCATCCTGGGATTTCCCTGACGGTCCAGGAAAAAAACGGTTGGGACGCCGCGAATATTGTAGTCAATCGCAATCTGGCGGTTTTGATCCACATCCAGGTAAATCGGGATCAGCTGATTGGCTGCCCGTGCAACCCGGGTATCTGAAAAAGCATTATTAATCAGTGCCTTGCAGGATGCACACCAGGTAGCCGTGAAAAAGACCATCGCCGGCCGACCGGTTTCCCGGGCCATGGACAACCCCTCCCGGTAATCCTTTACCCACTGGATTTTACCGATTGGATTGCCACCCACGGCTTCCGGCTTTGACCGGGGCCAGAACATGACCGCTGCCACCACCAGCATGCCGAGGAGAACGAGATATTTCAAATTCTTCATAAAATCGCCTGTTCATAAAAA
>JAOZPY010000430.1 GCA_029932495.1 Desulfobacterales bacterium | reverse complement strand
TGTTGACCCGTTTTTTGCGAAACATTTCGCAGCTGCCGGCTGACCAGCGGCCAGCAGCCGGCAAAAAGGCCAACGAACTTAAAAAAGTCCTGGACCGGGCATTTCGGCAGGCCCTTGAGAAGCAACGCAAACAGGAGTCGACCGGCAGGCAGGGCATTGATGTCTCCCTGCCGGGTCGTCGTACCGCGTGCGGTGCCATGCATCCGATTACCCTGATCAATGAACAGATGTGCAGTATTTTTTCCGCCCTGGGATTTGATATTGCCGAAGGGCCGGAGGTGGAATCGGACTATTACAATTTTGAAGCCCTCAATTTTCCTAAGGACCATCCGGCCCGGGATATGCAGGACACCTTTTTTATCAATGGCGATACGGTGTTAAGGACCCACACCTCTCCACTGCAGATCCGGATAATGGAAAAACAAAGCCCCCCGGTGAGAATCATCATGCCGGGCAAGGTGTATCGCTGTGACTCTGACCTGACGCACACCCCCATGTTTCACCAGGTGGAAGGTCTGCTGGTAGATGAAGGCATATCCTTCGGTGATCTTAAAGGTATCTTGACCGCCTTTATCCACCGAATGTTCGATGATCAGACAAGCCTGCGGTTTCGTCCCAGTTTTTTTCCTTTTACCGAACCCAGCGCCGAGGTGGACATTCTGTGTGTCATGTGCCGGGGCAAGGGATGCCGGGTATGTTCTCACACCGGCTGGCTTGAGATCCTTGGTTCGGGAATGGTGCATCCGGCATTGTATGAAAATGTGGGGTATGATACCGGGCGCTATACCGGCTTTGCTTTTGGGATGGGGGTGGAACGCATCGCCATGCTCAAGTACGGGATCGATGATATTCGCCGGTTTTTTGAAAATGACATGCGTTTTCTGGCGCAGTTTTAAACTCAGATACTAATGTGGTTTGGCAATGAAAGTTAGCTTAAGCTGGCTTAAAGATTATGTTGAGATCACCATGGACCCGGCGCAGCTGGCGGATGCATTGACCATGGCGGGCCTGGAGGTGGAGGCGCTTTCCGACCGGTACGGTTATCTGCAAAGTGTCCGGGTGGGACGCATCCAAGCCGTTGATGACCACCCCAATGCCGACAAGTTGAAAATCTGCCGGGTTTATCTCCCGGAACGGGAGTTGACCGTGGTTTGCGGCGCACCCAACGTCAAGGTGGGCATGCTGGCCCCGCTGGCACTTCCGGGAACGGTTTTTCCGGACGGTGCCGTGCTTGAAAAAAGCGTCATCCGGGGCCAGGCTTCCGAGGGTATGCTGTGCAGCGACGTGGAACTGGGGCTGGGAATTGATCCCGGCGGCATCATGGAACTGGACGCGGAATTGACACCGGGTGACAGGCTGGCCGAAGCCCTGGGGCTTTGCGATACTGTCTTTGAACTTGATTTGACTCCCAACCGTCCGGATTGTCTCAGTGTTATCGGTATTGCCCGGGAAATCGCGGCGATCCAGAAGACCTCCCTGCACACCCCCGACTTCAGTCTCGAGGATCAAGACAACCGCATTGCCTCCCTGGCGGCGGTCACCATCGAAGCCCCCGATCACTGTCCGCGATACAGTGCCCGCCTGGTGGATGGTATCAAGGTCAAGCCCTCTCCGCTCTGGCTGCAGGATCGGTTGCTGTCTGTCGGGCTGCGGCCCATCAACAACATCGTCGATATTACCAATTTTGTTTTAATGGAAACCGGCCAACCGCTGCACGCGTTTGACTTTGACCGGTTGGCGCAAAACCGCATTGTGGTGCGCACCGCCCGTGAGGGCGAAAAATTTGTCACCCTGGATCAGAAAGAGCGAACGCTGGATGCTGAAATGCTCATGATCTGCGACGGGGAAAAACCGGTGGCCGTGGGGGGCGTGATGGGCGGGCTCAATTCGGAAATTGAAACCGATACGTCCAGCGTATTGATTGAAGGCGCCTATTTCAACCCGGTCAGCATCCGCAAGACATCGAAAAAACTGGGATTGAGCACGGAGGCCTCCCACCGTTTCGAACGCGGCGTGGACCCGGAAGGCACCGTCCGGGCGGTTAACCGGGCTGCTCGCCTGATGGCCGAACTTGGTGGGGGCGCCCTGGTGCAGGGCCTGATTGATGAATATCCGCAGCCGCAAAAACCCGCCCGGGTTTCGCTGAGCGTCCATCGGACCCGCCGCCTGCTGGGGATTGAACTGGACCCCGGGTATATTAAAACCTTGCTGGAGTCCATTGAGTTTGAGGTCAATGAGATTGTCCCCGATGGTGATGACCACCGACTGGAGGTCACAGCCCCCACATTCCGGGCGGACATCGCAAGGCCGGAAGACCTGATGGAAGAGGTGGCCCGTCTGGCCGGATACGATAATATCCCGATCAGTTTTCCCACCATGCCGGCCGAAGCCCGCCCGGTCGACCGGCAGATAGAGGTGCGGCGCCGGCTGCGCCAATTGATGACCGGCTTCGGCTTTTCGGAGGTGATTACTTACAGCTTTGTCCACCGTCAGACTCCGGAACGGCTTAATCTGGCGGCGTCGGATCCACGCCGCTCGCCGGTTGCAATTTTAAATCCGCTCACCGAGGATCAGGCCGTCATGCGCACCTCGCTGATACCGGGATTGCTTGAGACGATGCGCTATAATTTCACCCGGCAGATCAAGACGCTGAAAATTTTTGAGGTTGGTAAAGTATTCATTGCCGCCGATGATCAGATGCTGCCCCGGGAGCCGGAAATATTGGCGGCTTTGTGGACGGGGATGGCCCATGAAGCTTCCTGGCACGGACCGCCGGTTGCCTGTGATTATTTTGATATCAAGGGGATTGCCGAAGGACTGCTGGGAGCATTGAAAATAGAGGGGCTGCATTTTACCCGCATTGCCGAAGATGCTTGCGATTATACACGCAACGGCTATTGCGCCTGGATTATGGCCGGCAATACAACCCTGGGCCGGGTGGGCGAAATTCATCCCCGGATTCGTGACAGCTTTGAATTGAAGCAGAGCGCCTATATTTTTGAGCTTGAACTGGCCCGCCTGATTCCGTTGATCCCTGCTGCAGTAAGTTTCAAGCCCATCCCGAAATTTCCGGCCATTTACCGGGACATCACCATCATTGTCGACCGGGCGGTGGAAACCCATTTGATCCTGGAAGCAGTTGAAAATATGGGCGAGGCCCTGGTGGAATCCGTTCACCTGTTTGCCGTGTTTGAGGGGGATCCCATCGCTGCCGGCAAAAAAAGTGTTTCGTTTCGTGTGACATACCGTTCAAACAAAAAAACTCTGGTCGATGATGATGTCAATCAATTGCATAAGTCGATTACAGCCAAGCTTCTGCAGGCTTTTAACGCCGGACTGCCGG
>JAOZPY010000037.1:4988-12691 GCA_029932495.1 Desulfobacterales bacterium | reverse complement strand
ATTCGGGAGTTGTCCGGGACCTGATCCCCACCCTGCTGGAAAACGGCGCGGAGGGGATCATCGAGTATCCCCTGAACAAGGTGGTTTAAAAAAGTGGGAAGTCGGAATGCGGAAGTAGGAAGTGCCCGTTATGGAAATTATTAACAATATCAGCCGTCGTACTGAAGAAATGACGTCGTTTATCGTCATGGACGTGCTGGAGCGGGCCAATGAAATGGAGCATGCCGGGGTGGATATCATCCATCTGGAAGTGGGCGAGCCGGATTTTGACACTCCGGCCTGTGTCAGGGAAGCCGCCTGCCGGGCGCTTGAAGAAGGTCATACCCACTACACCCACAGCCTGGGCCTGCTTGAACTGCGTCAGGCCATCTGTGAGTATTACCGCTCGACCTACAGTGTCTCAATTGAACCGGACCAGGTGATTGTCACCTCCGGATCATCGCCGGCCATCTTTCTGGTATTTTCCGCCCTGCTGGAAGAAAACGACGAGGTGATTATTTCCGATCCGCATTATGCCTGCTATCCCAACTTTATCAAATTTGTCGGGGGCCGACCGATCACGATCCCCGTATACGAAGAGGACGCTTTTCAGTACCGGCCGGAATCCATCAGAAAAAAGCTGACCGCCCGCACCCGGGCCATTTTTATCAACTCTCCCTCCAATCCGACGGGCAACCTGCTGTCAGCCGATCGCATGCAGCAGATTGCCGGGCTGACGAAATGCGAGCGCTGCCCGTATATCGTCTCTGATGAAATCTACCACGGGCTGGTCTATGAGGGCAAAGCGCATTCGATTCTGGAATTCACTGACCATGCCTTTGTGCTCAACGGTTTTTCCAAGCTTTTTGCCATGACCGGCCTGCGCCTGGGGTATGTCATCGCCCCGAGGGTATTTGTGCGCCCCATGCAGAAACTGCAGCAGAACTTTTTCATTTCCGCCAATGCCATGGTGCAGCATGCCGGCATCGCCGCTTTAAAAAGCGCCGGCGCGGATGTCACCCGCATGAAAAAAATCTACGACCAGCGCCGGCGCTTCATGATCGACCGGCTAAAAGAACTGGGCTTCGGTATTACGGTGGCGCCCACCGGCGCTTTTTACATTTTCGTCAACGCCCGGCACTTGTCTGAAGATTCTTACAAACTGGCCTTCGACATCCTGGAAAACGCCCATGTGGGCGTCGCGCCCGGAATCGATTTCGGCCAGAACGGCGAAGGCTACCTGCGATTTTCATACGCCAATTCCCTGGAAAACATCAAAAAAGGCATGCAGCGGCTGGAAAACTATTTAATAGCTGGAAAGCTGGGAGGCTAGCAGGCTGGAAGGCTTCCCTGGATCCTGAACCTTAAACCTTGAACCTGTCCCCTCATGATCATCAAATCCGCCGAGTTTGTCACCAGCGCCACCCGGCCCTCCCAGTATCCGCCGGCGGATTTGCCGGAAATCGCCTTTGCCGGACGATCCAACGTGGGCAAGTCCAGTCTGATCAACACCCTGGTCAACCGCAAGCGGCTGGTTAAAACCAGCTCCACCCCGGGACGTACCCAGCTGATCAATTTTTTCAATATCAATGAAAACCTGGTTTTTGTGGACCTGCCCGGTTACGGGTATGCCAGGGTCCCGGCCGCCGTTCAAAAAAAATGGGGCCCCATGATCGAAACTTACCTGTCCACCCGCTCCACGTTAAAAGCGGTGGTACTGATCATGGATATCCGGCGCACCCCGGGTGCCCGGGAGATGGATCTGCTCTACTGGTTGGATTATCACGGCATCGCCGTGATCCGGGTGCTGACCAAAACCGACAAACTTGCCAAAACCAAGCAGGCCAAACAGCATGCCGCCATCGCTCAAACCCTTGGGATTGAAAAAGAGGATATAATCCTGTTTTCGGCCAAAAACCGGAACGGAAAAGATGTGCTGTGGAATGCCATTTTGTCTGCAGCCGGGATGAAAAAAAAAGGATAAGTCTGTGTCCACAATAAATAATCACTCAGAGGATTTCAAATCCGGTTTTGTGGCCCTGGCCGGCGCACCCAATGCAGGCAAGTCCACCCTGTTAAACCGCCTGCTGGGCCAAAAAATATCGATTACCTCTAAAAAGCCGCAAACCACCCGCAACCGCATCTTGGGAATTTTTCACGGACCGGCCCTGCAGATCGTATTTTTCGATACCCCGGGGGTGTTTCCGGCCAAAGATCGGCTCAACATACGCATGGTGGATGCGGCCCTTTCCGCCTGGGCCGATGCCGACCTGATCCTGGTACTGGTGGATGCCGCCAGCCCCCTGCCAGAGGCCGAGCGTTTCCTGATCAAAAGCCTGGACAAACAGAGCCGGCCCGTCATCCTGGCGCTGAACAAAATCGATCTGGTTGAAAAATCAACCCTGCTGGCGTTGATTGACCGCTGGTCCGGGGCCCACGATTTTAAAGCGGTGGTGCCCGTTTCAGCCCGCCACGGCACCCAGATCGACGAGCTGGTCAAGGCCATGGCTGCGGTGCTGCCCAGCGGACCGCCCTATTTCCCGCCGGACACCCTCACGGACGTGTCCGAACGCTTTATTGCCGGCGAGCTGATCCGCGAACAGATTTTCCGCCTGACCGGCGAGGAAATCCCCTATGCCACGGCGGTCACCGTGGACACCTTCAGTGAAAAAAAAGGCGGACGCCTGGTCAAAATCGAGGCCACCATTCACCTGGAGCGCAGCTCTCAGAAGGGAATTGTCATCGGCCGGCAGGGCGCCAAGCTCAAACAGATCGGCACCCGCTCCCGTGAGCAGATTGAACGTCTGCTGGGTGCCAAAGTGTATTTGAAGCTGTTCGTGAGAGTCCAGAAAAACTGGCGCAAAGACACCCGGGCCATTCGAAAATTCGGGTATTGATCAAACTGGAAGTGTGGGCCAAGGATCTTATCGAAAAATTCGACCAACAGCGCCGTCTGGTGACCGAGGCTGTCTTTCGCTACGTGGCCATCGGCGAAGACCGGCGTCCCCGCCGCATCCCCGACAATGCCCGCTACCCGCGATCTGCCGACTAAATTCCGCGGTGGGAGCAAAATTCCCCTAGGCGATGATATCGTCCGGGAAATCTCCCTTTTCGTGCTTCAGCAGCCATTCCTTGCGCCACAGGCCGCTGCTGTACCCGGTCAGGCTGCCGTCGCTGCCGATGACCCGGTGGCAGGGGATGATGATGGCAATCGGGTTTTTGCCGTTGGCATTGCCCACCGCCCGGCAGGCGTTGGGCTTACCGATGGCCCCGGCAACATCGCCGTAAGAGACCACCTCGCCGAAGGGTATTTTTTCAAGCTCGCGCCAGACCGCCTGTTGAAATTCCGTACCCCGGGGGGCAAGGTTTAAGAAAAATTTCTTGCGCTTGCCCTTAAAATACTCGTCGATCTGCTTGACGCATTCCTTGACGCAAAAAGCGTGTTCGCCGGTATCCGATCCCTGTTTTTCCACAAAGTCCAGCGAAAGGATATAGTCTGCATCCCCGACAATTTTCAGAATTCCCAGCGGCGATTTGTAATAGCTTGTATAGGTCTGCATAGTGGGCAAGTGCCTGTAAAGAAAAGTTCAGATGACAAAAGCGCTTTCACCCTTTGGTTGTAAAGCACAGTCTGCCGCGCATAGTCAAGAAAAACTCCGGGAAACTTTTTCCCGCTAATTTGCGGCCAACCCCACTGCCGTACCTGTTTTACCGTCCACCAGCTTACCAGGGGAAAAACCGGCCTATCAAGCGGACATTTTTTACGGAAAATAAATACTTGCTATTTCGTAACAATATGATACTATTGAATTATGAGCGATTATAACCCGGACATAAAAGCGGACAAATTAGCGGCCGCAATAGAGGCCCCCGACAGGGGGGAACTAGTGGCCCTCATGGAGCCAATGAGGATCTCGGAAACGTCACGCCATCGTCGTGACCTCGCCGACTTGGCTGTTGAGCTGGCAGCACATTCGACAGGATTTCGAAGAAGTCTGCCGGAGGGGGTTTTGACGGCCTTGGCGAATCTCGTGCGCGCAATGAACTGCTACTACAGCAACTTGATCGAGGGCCGTGATACCCACCCGATCGATATTGAACGCGCAATGAAAAATGATTACAGCACCAATGCTGAGCAGCGCAATCTCCAGCTTGAAGCCAAGGCCCACATAGTGGTCCAGCAATGGATCGACGAAGGCGGACTCTGCGGACGCGCAGTAAGCCCTGACGGCATCTGTGAGATCCATAAACGTTTCGGAGACTTGCTGCCACCGGAACTTCTAACAGTTGAAGATCCCGAGACGGGCGAAAAAATGGAGGTCGTTCCTGGCGCTTTTCGCCAACGCGATGTCAAGGTTGGTCGGCACATACCGATTAGCCCCGGTGCACTCCCGCGATTTCTGGAACAGTTCGAAAAAACATACAGCGGCCTTGGAAAATTCGAGACCATTATCGCGGCTGCCGCAGCTCACCACCGGTTGTTGTGGATGCACCCGTTCCTGGATGGAAATGGGCGTGTGGCACGATTAATGTCCCATGCAATGTTGCTTGAGACGCTCGACACTGGTGGTGTCTGGTCCATTGCCCGAGGCCTTGCCAGAAATGTACGGTCGTATAAAAACCACTTGGCCAAATGTGATCTTCCCCGCCGCAATGATCTTGACGGGCGGGGCAACCTCAGTGAGGAACGCCTGGCATCCTTCACACGCTTCTTTCTGGAATCCTGCCTTGACCAGGTTAAGTTCATGGAAGAACTGGTCCAGCCGGACCGTCTCCGAGATCGTATCTTACTCTGGGTCGAGGAGGAAGTGCGTTCAGGTGCCCTCCCGCAGAAGGCAGGACGGATTCTTGAAGCTATCCTGTATCGTGGAGAGCTTCCACGCGGCGATGTTCCGGAGCTTCTTGGTGCAAGCGGCCGCCATGCCCGCCGCGTCGTATCCGCACTAATTGAACGTGATGTCGTGGTTTCCGATAGCACGCGTGCACCGTTGCGACTTGCTTTTCCGGCTAAGCTGGCACCACGCTGGATGCCGGGATTATTTCCTGAAAGGACTGTCTGATGTATTTGTCTTGAATTAAGATAGAAAATTTTCACCTGTGGACGATCCATTTTTAACTTTTCATGGGGGCGGCTTTGGGTTAATTTAGCTTTTCATGGACCCGGATCGCACCCAAATCAACCTGTACCTGGCCCCGTTGCGTGGTCTTACCGACTACACCTTCCGCAACGTATTCAGCCGTCATTTTGGCGGGCTCGATCTGGCCGTCACGCCGTTTATCCCCACCCTGGATACCAGCCGGATCAAGCCCTCCCATCTAAATGACGTTTTGCCGCAAAACAACCACCGGCTTCCCATCGTGCCCCAGATCATCGGCAACCGGGCTGAAAAGTTCATCCCCCTGGCCACCCGGCTGTTCGAACTGGGCCATGAAACCGTCAACTGGAACCTGGGATGCCCTTTTCCCATGGTGGCCAAAAAGCAGCGCGGCTCGGGCCTGCTGCCTTACCCGGAAAAAATCGAGGCCTTTCTGGAAAAAGCCGTGGCGGCGATTCCAAACCGTCTTTCCGTAAAAACCCGGCTGGGCCGCAAATCCCCCGATGAGATCCTGAAACTGATGCCGATCTTCAATCGCTATCCCCTCAAGGAAATCATCATCCATCCGCGCACCGGCCAGCAGATGTACACCGGATCGCCGGATCTCGAAACATTTCAAAAATGCCTGACTTTATCGCAACATCGGGTGGTCTATAACGGGGATATCACCAGCCCGGCGGTCTTTCAGACGCTTTGCACCCGTTTTCCGGATATCCGGCACTGGATGATCGGCCGCGCGGTGGTGGCCAATCCTTTTTTGCCGGCAATTCTCAAAGCCGGCCGGGACGATTTTGCCGTCAAGGTTGAAACGTTCAGAATTTTTTACGAGGATCTGTTTGACCACTACCGGCAGGTGTTTTCCGGCCCCGGCCACCTGCTGGACCGCATGAAGGGATTTTGGACCTATTTTTCACGGTCTTTTCAAAACGCGCACAGAATCCGCAAGAAAATTCACCGGGCTCACAAATTGCAACATTACGTGGAAATTGTGGCACGCTTTTTTGATCAGGAAGCCGTATGGTTGTAAAATAAGAAAGGCGGAGTTTTCCCCCTCCCCGGTTGACTTCCTTGATAAGCAAAGTTATTGTTTGTGTTAATGGCGGCTTCAATATATTGCGCTGAAGCGCAATCGGCTGCGACCGTCTCCGTTTCGCGAACGGAAATCAATGAAATATAAGAAAACGATAATAACGCAGGAAAATATTTGGCACTTCTGGTTAACTATGTCATTGTAAAACAGGCAAGAACCTGAACAATGTAAAAATTCAGCGGGATGGAGTCCCCTGAACCGTCCGGTGCGGACTGATGACTCCTACATGCTTCGGCTCCGGCAGCAGCCGTTGCCGAAGATGCGGGAGTTTTTTTTATTTGCTCTGCCGCCTTGCCTTGGCGGGGAACAGCACGCTACGAACGAAAAAGGTTATGGAAAAATGGCGACTACTCTGGCGGAACTTATATTGCTCGGGTTACTGGCGGACTGGGTATTCCGGAAATTTTCTTTGCCGGGGCTGATCGGCATGCTTTTGCTCGGGGTGGGACTCGGGCCGTATGTGTTGAACTGGATTTCACCGGAGACAATGGCGATTTCCGCGGATTTGCGGATGATTTGCCTGATCGTAATTCTGCTGCGTGCCGGGTTCGAGATGAGCTGGGAGACGCTCAAAAAGATGGGTCGCCCGGCGCTGCTTCTTGCTTTTGTGCCCGCTGTCTTCGAGGGGGTTGCCGTCACCCTTCTGGGCCCGGCGCTGCTGCACATGGGCTATCTCGAATCGGCGATTCTCGGCACGGTGTTAAGCGCGGTGTCGCCGGCGGTGGTCGTGCCCCTGATGATTCGTTTCATCGAGGAGGGCCGGGGAGTCAAAAAGGGCATCCCCACTCTGTTGCTGGCGGGCAGTTCCCTGGACGATGTATTTGTCATTGTGATCTACAGCATTTTACTGGGGCTGTATGTCGGCCATCACGCCAATATCGCCTGGAAACTGGCTGGCATTCCAATTTCGGTGGTTACCGGAATCCTGGCGGGCGCGGCTTTCGGGCTGATCCTGATTGCGGCCTTTCAGCGTTTCAATCCCCGGGCCACGAAACGAGTGCTCATCATCCTTGGCATTTCCATCTTTCTCGTGCGTTTCGAGAAACTGGTCGAAGAGCATCTCCCGTTCGCAGCCCTGTTGGCGGTAATGACCATCGGCGTGATGATTCTCAAAAAGCGCGAGCATTACGCCCACGAGATTTCCGCGAAACTGGGAAAAATATGGGTACTGGCCGAGATCATCCTGTTTACCATGGTCGGGGCCCAGGTGAATATCCAGATGGCCTGGAAAGCGGGCCTGGCCAGTTCGGCGCTGATTTTTCTGGCCCTCGCGGCCCGCAGCCTCGGCACCTATCTCTCGGTACTCGGAGCCGGCCTGAATTTCCGGGAACGGTTGTTCGTGGTCATCGCCTATCTTCCCAAAGCAACGGTCCAGGCTGCGATTGGTGGCACGCCGTTAATCGCGATGCAGGCCGCTCACATGAATACCCGTCCCGGCGAAATCATTCTCGCGGTGGCGGTACTCAGCATCCTGCTGACCGCACCCCTCGGCGCCTGGCTGATCGTGTTTTTCGGCAATCGCTGGCTTGAGCGGACCG
>JAOZPY010000037.1:0-4978 GCA_029932495.1 Desulfobacterales bacterium | reverse complement strand
CCGCCTACCAGGCTGCGGTGGAAAGCGAGGGCGAGACCGGTTTGCTCGAAAAGCCGTAAGCGTCAGCTAAAATAGCAATGCCGTATCTTTTTGCGTGCCCTCCGGAGATGTCGATGGCGCCTCATCTTCTTCGTTGCCGGGGCTTCGCGGTAAATGACGACAGCTTCGCCCTGGGACGCTTTGAAGATGAGGCACTCTCGACTTTCGCTCAATTAACAACTATCCAATCTTGATCACCAGAAAACCCGCGTTGGGTCGTTTGACCAGCAGCATCATGGGTTGGCCGTCTTTTTTATTCCCGATGGCTGACATCAATTCGGCGGGGGTATTCACCGCCTTGCGGTCGATCTCCTTGATGAGATCGCCCTGTTGGATGCCCGCCCGGTCGGCTTTGCTGCCGGGTTTGACGCCCACCACCAGCACGCCTTTGTCATTTTGTCCGTAACCAAAGCGCCTTGCTGTTTCAGGGGTCAGGGCGGTTACCTGCAGCCCGAAGGCGTCCGTGGCTTCCGGCAATTGGAGGGCGACTTTTTCATTTTCCTGCCGTTTGGCCAGTTTGGCATAGACCGTTTTTTCCTTGCCGTCACGCAAAATCTTAATGGCCACCCGTTTGCCCACGGCAAGCCCGGCAACGGTCTTTGAGAGCTGTCGGCCGGAATCCACCGGTTTGCCGTCTACGGCCACTATGATGTCATTGGGCCGGATGCCCGCTTTTTCCGCGGGATCTCCCTTGAAAACCTGGGAAACCAGCACGCCTTTTTTGTCTTTCACCCCGTAATATTCCGCCAGCTGCGGTGTGAGATCCTGGATGCCGACACCCAGCCAGCCGCGGGTTACCGAGCCGTTTTTCTTCAGCTGGACGATAATGCCCCTGGCCAGGTTGACGGGGATGGCAAAACCGATTCCCTGCCCCTGGGCGACAATCGCGGTGTTGATGCCCACGACTTCTCCCTTCATGTTGAGCAGGGGGCCGCCGCTGTTTCCCGGATTGATCGATGCGTCGGTCTGAATAAAATCATCATAGGGCCCGGCGCCGATAACGCGGCCCTTGGCGCTGACAATGCCGGCGGTCACGGTCTGCTCCAGACCGAAGGGACTGCCAATGGCCACCACCCAGCTGCCGACTTCCAGCCGGTCCGAATCCCCCATTTTCAACGGCACCAGGTGCTGCGCACCCTTTATCCTGATTAACGCCAAATCCGTCTTGGCGTCACGTCCCACAACGGTGGCGTCAAATTCCCTGTCGTTTGCCAGGCGCACCTTGATTTCATCTGCATTGTCAATCACATGGTTGTTGGTGACAATGTAGCCGTCTTTATCAATGATGAAGCCGGAACCCAGGCTTCTTTGCTTGAACTCACGCTGGGGGCCGTTTTCAAAAAACGGTGCGAAAAATTCACGAAAGGGGTCTTTCTGGCCATTTGGGGCCTGGGGGCCAAACGGGGTGCCGAAAAAATGCCGGAACACCGGCCCACCGCCCTTGATGCTTTTAACGGTTCGAATGTTTACCACCCCCGGCCGGGCCTCTTTGGCCAGCTGGCTGAAACTCATCGGAACCATCAGGGTGGGGCTGTCGGGGCTTGCCGCGGCTGTGGCACCGGTTTCTTGCTGCAGACCATACATCCCCACCAGGACAGCCACCACCAGGACAGCCGTTGTCAAAATGATTTTTTTGAATGATTTATGTTTCATTGGGTCACCTCCCGGGTTAGGCCCACCGAAGCGGGCGGTTTTTGGATTTGCATCCAATATAATGCCCGAAGTTCACCGGAAAATGACGCGAAAATGATCAAAATGTTATTTTCGTAAATCTGCGAAGAAAATCATGGACAAACGGGTTCTGCATCGGCAGGCAACGGAAGCAACACCAGGAAGGTGCTTCCCTGTTGGGGCTGGCTTTCAAGGATCACGTCCCCCTGGTGGGCCCGCGCAATGGCCCGCGCCAAACTGAGCCCCAGGCCGGTGCCGGGCCGGGAGCGACTCGGATCGCAGCGATAAAAACGATCAAAGACCCGCGGCTGGTCTTCAGGGGAAATGCCAATGCCCGTGTCCCTGACCGCCAGGCGAACCGTACGGTCGGAACCGGCATCCAGGGTCACCTCTATTCTCCCACCGCCGGGCGTGTATTTGACCGCATTGTCAAGCAGGTTGGCGATCATGCGCTGAATCATGCGAATGTCGCCGCAGATAAAAACATGCGCAGGGCAATGGCATTGCAGGTCGACACGCTTTTCCTCGGCCAGGGCGCGAAACAATTCACAGGCGTCGCGCACCACGGCGGCAAGATCCATCTGTTTGCGCTGTACCTGCCCGAGTCCGGCCTCGGTCCGGGAAATCATCAGCATGGTATTGATCATACCCAGCAGACGATCGCATTCCTCAATGGTGCTGGCGGCCATGTTTTTGTATTCCGCCAGGCTCTGGCCGGTGGTCAGGGTGACCTCCGCCGTTCCCCGGATGCGTGTGATGGGGCTTTTGAGATCGTGGGCGATGTTGTCGCTCATTTCCCTGATTTCGTTGACCAGCTGCTGGATACGATCCAGCATCTGGTTGAACGTCAGGGCCAGCTGGTCGATTTCATCCTGCTGTTTTTTCACCGGCACCCGCTCGTCAAGACTGCCGCCTGAAATCCGGCGGGCGGTGCCGGCAATGCGGGCCACCCCCGACAGCGCCCGCCGGGCCATGAACCAGCCGACACCGACAGCCACCACGAGCAAAAGCACCGTGGTGGCCACAAATATTTTACGGAAGGCCTCGATGATGTGGGTATGGTTTTCCATGGATCGGCCCAGCTGTAAAATGACGCCGGGGCCGATAACCGCATACAAAACGCGCACCTGATGCCGGCGGTCCGGTATGCGGATGGTGTCAAACACGGAGCGCTGGTCCCGCAGCAGTTCCTGGATACGCACCCGGTTGATACCGATATCGCGCCAGTAAGACATGTTGGAAGAGGAAAACACCTGGCCGCTGATGGTGAGCAGGCGGAAAAAGATCTTTTTTTCTCCGGCCGCCTGGGATTCGATCAGGGCCTGCTGCTTGACGCCTTCGGTCCCCTGCACCGCCAGAATCGATGAAAAGGTCCGCACCTCGCTGATCAGGTCCTGGTCGGTCTGCTGCCGTAACACCGTGGTGATCAACAGGTAAAAAAAGAAAAACGCCACAATGGCGATCAGCAGGAAAACCCCCGCATACCACAGGCTCAGGCGAAATGCCAGGCTGTGACGGATATCAGCCAGTTTCTGCTTTAAGGACATAGCCCGCCCCGCGTACGGTGTGAATCATCCGGGTGGAAAAATCCTTGTCGATTTTTTCCCGCAGTTTGTAGATGCGGGATTCCACCACGTTGGTCTGGGGGTCGAAATAATAATCCCAGACATGCTCCATGATCATGGTTTTGGAAACCACCCGGCCGGCATTGCGCATGAGATATTCCAGCAGGGAAAACTCCAGCGGCTGCAGCTCGATTTTTTTGCCGGCCCGAAACACCTCGCGTTTGATCAAATCCATGGTGATCTCCCCGACGACCAGTCGGGTGGGTTCGGCCACGTCACTGCTGCGCCGGATCAGGGCCTGCACCCGGGCCAGCAGTTCAGAAAACGCAAAGGGCTTGGTCAGGTAATCATCGCCGCCGGTCTGCAGTCCTTTCACGCGATCATCCACGGATGCCTTGGCGCTCAATATGATCACCGGCGTTTTGACCTTCTCCCGCCGCATCTGCTCGATCAGGCTCAACCCGTCGCGTATGGGCAGCATAATATCGATAATGGCCGCATCGTAGGGTTCGGTCAGCGCCAGGTGCAGCCCGTTTTGCCCATCCACGGCATGGTCCACGGCAAACCCTTCGGCCCGCAATCCCTTGACAATGAATGCGGCGATTTTATCATCGTCTTCAACCAGCAGTAATCTCATCCTATCCCTCGTATATCATACAGCGTTGGGTGCAACATATTAAAGCTTGCAAGGTAGATGAGGCCCTTTTGACCGTGTGCCTTAAGCCTTTAGCCTTGAAGCAATTGCCACCCATTGCTCCTTTTCATCGACTGCCAGCAAATCAAAACGGCTGCGCATGGCAGCCTTCACCAGGTTTTGATTCTCGTCGATAATACCCGAGCAGACAAAAACGGCGCCATCGGCCAGCACCCGGGTGACGTCCTCCAGCAGTTCCAGTATCACGTAAGTCAAAATGTTGGCGACCACAAAATGATACTTTTCATTGACCGAATCAACCAGATTGCCCACCTGCAGCCGAAACTGCTGCGCCGGCACGCCATTGAGTCTTAAATTTTTTTCGGCCACCG
This sequence comes from Desulfobacterales bacterium, assembly GCA_029932495.1. Lineage (GTDB taxonomy): Bacteria > Desulfobacterota > Desulfobacteria > Desulfobacterales > JAFDCJ01 > JAFDCJ01. The sequence continues at coordinate 677 of JAOZPY010000037.1, read as the reverse complement.
CCACGGCCACCTCATCTTTGTCGATACCGCAAAGCCGGCCGGCCCCCAGTTTTGCCGCCGCAATCATCAGGATACCGGACCCGGTTCCGATATCCAGAAAGGCATCACCCGGCCGCAGATACCTTTCGAGCATGGCCACGCAAAGGCTGGTGGTCGGATGGGTCCCGGTGCCAAAGGCCATGCCGGGATCCAGCTCGATGACCAGCTGGTCCGCGTCGGGTTCATATTCCCGCCAGGTGGGCTTGACGACAAAACGCGGGCTGATCTGCTGCGGCCAGAAAAACGCCTTCCAGGACTCGGCCCAGTCCTGCTCATCCATCAGGCGATAGTTGATTCTGAAAACCAGGTCATGGTGCTGCTGTAATTGTGCCAGTTTGTCTTCCAGAATTCTGCAGCGTTGCTCGCCCTGCCGGTTTTGCGGCAAATAACCGATGACCGCATAATGCGCCGGTCGGCCAATGGCATCTTCAGCCCAATCTTCTGCCGGTTCCAGCCCGGGGTCTTCCACCACCACGCCCTGCAGCCCGAAATCGAAAAACACGGCCGATATCAAGTCCACCGCAAGTTGACCGTCAGGATGATTAAAAACAACCCGGGCTTCGATCCATTTCATGTTGTTTGTCCGTATTCCGCCTTCGGCGGGCCGGAGGCAGGGGCAAATAAAACCATTTTAGCTA
>JAOZPY010000036.1:2178-12752 GCA_029932495.1 Desulfobacterales bacterium | reverse complement strand
GGTGCTAAACGGTTCGAAACTTGAACGCCGACCGCAACTCTTTTAGAAATCACTGCAAAAGCGGGCAGGCATTGAATAATGAACAAAGCACACAAAATGCAGGCAGACATCTGTCTGGTCAACGGCCGGGTGGTCAATGTTTATTCCGGGGAGATCCTGGAACACAACGTCGCCATCGCCGGTGATCAAATTATCTACGTGGGCCCGTCTGAAAACAGGATCGGGCCAAAAACTCATGTCATCGATGCGGGGGGAGACTATCTTCTGCCGGGCTTTTTCGATGCCCACGCCCATGCGGATCTATACTACAACCCCCGGACCTACATGAATTTCGTCATCACCCGCGGAACCACCGGGTTTTTCAATGACGGCCATGACCTGGCCAACGCCCTGGGCGCCGGGCCTTACTTGAACATGACAGCGCAACTGTCCCGGGGCATTGGCGATATCTACACGGGGGTGCCGGTGGCGGCCCCCCCATTTCCGGGCATTGAAGGCCGTGAACTGTGGACCGATGCGGATCTGAGAAAGGCCCTGGCCAATGACCGCGTGTTGTCCGTCAGCGAAGTCACTCCCTACCTACGGCTGGTCCGCGGCGATGAAAAACTTGAAAAAAGGCTCGGCCTGGCGCAAAAACACGGTCGGCTCATCGAGGGCCACACCACCGGGGCCAACGTGGACAAGCTCAACCGCCTGGCCACCGCCGGGATCACCTCCTGTCATGAATCCCTGGGCGCCATGGATGTGATTGACCGCCTGCGCCTGGGCTATGCGGTGATGCTGCGCCATGGGTCCATCCGCCAGGATCTGCCGCGATTGATGGATGTCGTGAAAAAATTGCAGCCTTACGATACCAGCCGCCTGATGCTGGTCACCGACGGCATTTTCCCCGATCATCTCATCTCCCGGGGCAACATGGACTGGGTGGTCGCAGAAGCCATCGGCCTGGGCATCGATCCTGTCCGGGCCATCCAGATGGCCACCATCAACCCGGCCCGTTACTTCAGGCTCGACCATCAAATCGGCGGCATTGCCCCGGGCCGCAAGGCCAACCTGCTGGTGGCCGCTTCGCTGAAGCAGCCCACGCCGCGGCTGGTGATTTACGGGGGCATACCGGTGGCTGAAAACGGCAACCTGCTGGTGCCGGCCGGCGACTGCCCGACTGTCGGCACGGGAGACCGCCCTTTAAAGATCAAACCCTTGACGGCAGAGGCCTTTCGCATTCAAAAAACCGGCGGCACCGAAACGGTACCGGTGATTTGCATTGTCGATCAGACCGTCACCGAGCGGCAGGATCTGAAGATTCCATCATCTCGGGGCGCCTACCGCCCGCAAGAAGACATTCTGAAAATTGTGTTGCTAAACCGCAGGGGCACCCAAGCGGGCAAAGGCTTTGTTAAGGGGTTTTGCCCGGGACTCGGGGGCATCGCCGCCACCATCGCCCATGAAACCCACGGCCTGATGACCGTGGGATGCGATGATGCCGACATGGCCCGGGCCGCCAATGAGGTCCTGTCCGTAGGCGGCGGAATCTGCCTGGTTCAGCACGGTGCGATCAAGGCCAGAATTGCCCTGCCGGTGGGCGCCATTGCCTCGGCAAAGGATATCCCGGCGCTGGCCGCCGAGATCACAACCCTGCACAGGGAGCTGAAAGCCCTCGGTTGTCTGTTGCCCTATCCGATCTGGACCCTGGGGTTTTTGTCATTTACTTCGGTACTGCGGCTGCGCATCACTTACAGCGGCGTTTTTGACGTCAAAGAAGGAAAAATTATTTTCAGAGGACAATAACCACAATATATTGTGCTACTTTTTTGCTTGACGCCCAAGGTGCCCTGCTCTATACTTTTTTTGTACCTTATTCGAGGTGAGGGTTGACCCATGTTTTCGATGAAAGCTGTCCGATGGTACGCACTGCTGTTACTGCTGCTTCCCACCGCCTGTATAACCAGCAAAACCATGACCGTCGGCGCCACCGCCTCACTGCTGGAAGATGTCGCCCGGTCCGCCAACAGCCAATCCAACCTGGAATTGATCCGTCAGGGAATGCCCGCCTACCTGATGTTAATCGACGGCATGGTTGAAGCCGTGCCGAACAATGAGCGCCTGCTGATAACCGCCGCCCAGACTTACGCTTCTTACGCCTCGGCCTTTATCCCGGATACCGGTAAAGAATATGCCCGGGTTCTTTTCACCCGGGCCAGACAATACGCACTGCGCGCCCTGGAACAAATTGGGATTAAAAACCCGGTGGCAAGCTCCTTTGATGATTTTGAAACCCGGATAAAAGCGCTGGACAAAAAAAACGTGCCCTATCTTTTCTGGGCGGGCTCCTGCTGGGCAAACTGGATCAGTTTGAACATGCGATCCATGGAAGCCCGGGCAGAGCTTCCCCGGGTGCAATTGCTGATGACCCGGGTGCTGGAACTTGACGAGACTTTTTATTACGGCGGGGCGCATATCTTCATGGGCATTATGGATGCCTCAAAGCCCCCCATCGCCGGCGGCGATCTGAACCGGGCCCGGGATCATTTTCTAAAGGCCATCGAGTTGGGCCAAGGAAAATTTTTAATGGCCAGCGTCTACTATGCCCGCTATTACGCCTGCAAGGCTTTGGACCGCCGGCTGTTTGTCGCCACCCTGCAAAAAGTGCTGGACACCCCGGCGGATATCGAACCCGATTTGACCCTGCTCAACACTGTCGCGCACGCCAAAGCCGAAAAAATGTTAGCCGCAGCCGATGAATATTTCTAGCAGGAGAATTGCTGATGAAGTCAATGAAAATGTTAAAAATGGTGGGACTGGGAATTTTGGCGCTGCTTGTCGCAGCCGCGACTGCCAGTGCGGACCCCCGCAAGACCCTGATAAAAATTGCCACCCTGGCGCCGGAGGGAAGCGCCTGGATCGAAACCTTTGACGGCATCAATGCCGAACTGAAAGAAAAGACCAACGGTGCCATCCGGTTCAAGGTCTATGCGGGCGGAGTCCTGGGCGACGAAAAAGACATGATCCGCAAGATGTACGTCGGACAGATCCAGGGAGCGGTTCTGACTTCCGCCGGCCTGTCGACCATCTATGGCGAAATGGATGTGTTTCAAATCCCCTTTCTGTTCGAGTCCTATGATGAAGTCGATTATGTGGAAAGTAAAATCACCGGGTTTTTTAGGAAAGGGTTCGCCAAAAAGGGCTATACGCTGCTGTCGTGGTCCGAGGGCGGATTTATCCGGCTGATGTCCACCGTGCCCATCGCCTGCTTGGATGATTTGCGAAAGGCCAAAGTCTGGACCTGGGAGGATGCCCCCATGGCCAAGGCCATTTTCGATGAAGCCGGGATTTCCGCCATTCCGCTTTCACTACCCGATGTCCTGGTGGGTCTTCAGACCGGCCTGGTGGACGTGGTCTACGCACCGCCAAGCGGTGCAATTTCCCTGCAGTGGTTTACCAAAACCAAGTACATGACGGACCTGCCGCTGATGTATCTGATCGGGGCGGTGGTTATCACGCAAAAAACCTTCAACCGGCTGTCACCGGAAAACCGCAAAATTCTTCTTGCGGTCTGCTCACAACATATGCAACGCTTGAAGAAAATCATTCGCCGGGAAAATCAGGAAGCCATCCAGGTGATGGTCCGCCATGGTGTAAAACTCATCAAACCGTCAAAGGATCAGGTCGTGCAGTTTAAAAAAATCGCGCACAAAGCCATGACCCGCCAGATGGGAGACAGTTTTTCGCCCGAAGTCAAAAATAAAATTACCGATTTGCTCAAAGCATATCGAAAATCCCAACAATAGCGGCAATGCGTTTTACCGGGTTTAAGGGGAGTTATGAATATCTGGGATCAGCTGGATGCAAAAATCGGCCGCGTGGAGCAGGTACTGATCACCGTCCTGCTGACGGTGATGATTTTATTGGCGTTTTTTCAAATCGTGCTGCGAAACTTTTTTTCCACGGGACTGGCATGGAGCGACGCTCTGGTGCGATACCTGGTCGTCTGGGTCGGTTTTATCGGGGCGGCCATTGCTGCCGGAGAAAACAGGCACCTGACCATTGATGTTTTCACACGCTGGGTCAGCGGAGCCAAAAGTGCCTTGCTGAAGGCGGTTTCCCATCTTGCTTCTGCGGTGATCTGTGGTCTGCTGACATTTGCCGCCGTCAGTTTCGTTGGCTTTGAAGCCCAGATGGGAAGCACCGTCTTTTTAAAGCTTCCGGTCTGGATCCCGGAGCTGATCATTCCCACCACCTTCGCGCTGATGTGCCTGCGTTATGCCCTTCGTTTTGCCAAACAAATCAGGACGATCCAGAAAGAAGCCTTTAAACCGGAACCTGAAAGAATAAAATGACCCTGGCGTTGATTGTCATCCTGTTTGTTTTCCTGCTGCTGATCGGCACCCCCATTTTCGTGGTCATCTCGGGCCTGACCCTCTACCTGTTTTACACCAGCCAGATTAACATCTCGGCCATCATCATCGAAATGCATCGCATGGCCACCACCCCCGTGCTGGTGGCCATCCCGCTGTTTACTTTTGCGGGTTACCTGCTGTCGGAAAGTGGGGCACCCAAACGACTCATCCGCTTTTCCAACGCCATCCTGGGGTGGCTGCCCGGTGGCCTTGCGATCATTGCCCTGGTGACCTGTGCGGTTTTTACCGCCCTGACCGGGGCCACGGGTCTGACCATCATTGCCCTGGGGGGCATTCTGCTGCCGGCCATGACACGGGGCCGATATCCGCAAAGTTTTTCCCTCGGCCTGCTGACCACGTCCGGCACCCTGGGACTTCTTTTTCCGCCCAGCCTGCCATTGATCCTTTATGCCATTGTCGCCAAAATCCGGATCGACCAGCTTTTCATTGCGGGTATTTTGCCGGGCACCTTGCTGCTGATACTGCTTGCCGCTTATTGTATGTTCAAATCCATCCGGATGGATGTTCCCAAGACCCCTTTTCATTTCAAAGAACTGATCAGCGCCGCCCGGGAAGTCCTGTGGGAACTGCCGTTGCCTTTTCTTGTGCTGGGAGGTATTTACACCGGCTATTTTGCCGTCAGCGAGGCGGCCGCCATCACGGCGGTTTACGTGCTCGTGGTGGAAATGATTATCTACCGGGATATCCCGTTGGCCAAACTGCCGCAAATCATGAAAAAAAGCATGGTGCTAGTCGGTGCGATACTGATCATCCTCGGGGCGGCCATGGGCCTGACCAATTACCTGATCGATGCGGAAATTCCCATGCAGCTGCTGGATTTTTTCAAGGCCCATATCCACAGCCGGATTGTGTTCCTGGTGGTGCTCAACTTTTTTCTGCTGGCCGTCGGCTGCACCATGGGTATATTTTCCGCTTTGGTGGTGGTGGTCCCTTTGCTGACTCCCGTGAGCCAGGCTTATGGGATTGATCCCATCCACCTGGGAATCATTTTTCTGGCCAATCTGGAAATTGGGGCTTCCATTCCGCCCTTGGGCATCAACCTGTTTATCGCCAGCATGCGTTTTGAAAAGCCGGTGCTGCAGCTGTACGTCGCCTCGCTGCCTTTCATCGCGATTCTGCTGTTCGCCCTGGCCCTGATCACCTATCTGCCATGGCTGAGCCTGGCGCTGCTGCCGTAATTAATGCTGACCAATCGAAAGATAATCCTGAAATGAATAAACTGTGGTGGGTTCGACAAATGGCGTTAGTTCTGTTTGGGGCTTTTTTTTTATATTTCGGCATCCATCTGCTGATTTCCTCTTACGGACTCAATGACCCCTATATGTTTATCATGACTTTTTTTGCTTCCAATTTTATCATCCTTATCAGCGCAACCCTCATCATCGGCTTTGCCTACCGGATGTACACCGTTTATAGACAATTAAAACATATCACGAAATAGCCTCCTGCATCCGGTCAGAATGCTTAAAAATTGGCGGCCAAGCTCACGGGATCACACTTTGCGGTAAATACCTGCAAGAAAATTTTTCCCAGGTGCGATATATAAAACTCCCAAAATGGTCTATGAATATTCCGGGTGTACTCCAAACGGCGGAAAGACCGCTGTTGGGTTGCAGCCGTCCCGCCGGTTGTGATGAGATACGGTGCTCGGTGCCAATCCCGCGAGCTTATGCCATAAGAACACTTTGCCTAAAATCCTCCCTTCCGGATACAGCCTCTGATCAGGGCAAGGGAGGGAGGGGGAGGAAACAATTTTCCTCCCCCTCCGGTGGGATATTGGGGGTGGGGGGGTAACTGTATCACGCGCCGGCCGGTGTACCTGACGGCTAGGATTTCGGGCCGCGCTTCAGGATCAGCGAGTTCCTCAGAACCCAACGCCGGCAACGGTTAAAGTCCTGCAAGGCGGATTTTTGCCGCACTGCCTTGCGGTAGGGTGCCAGGGTGTCGGATTTCTTTTGATGATCATGCTGGACCAGGTTCATAATGTGTTCACATAAAATTGAATCCTGGATGGCATCTTTGGTTGACATTGTGTGCTCCCTGCTTCCGTTATGGTATTGCATCGGGCAAGCCGCTGATGAAAAATAAACTTAAGCAAGAAGCATTCCAAAATGAGGGAATAGTTTGTATATTAAAAAATAACAGACGGTTATAAAATATCATGCCCAGCCCTAATGCCGGACAGAGCCTTGAACGCATTATGTTATTGTATATCGAAATGTATTGTTTTGTGCACGGCGGGCCGATGTAACCGTCCAGCCCGGATCGGTAACCTTGCCGCAGTGTTACCGCCACACCACCCGGGGGGTATTGCGCTGCGGCGATCGCTGATACTGGAATTTGGGGTAGCCCACCATCACTGCGCCGAACGCCCGGTGATCCGCTGGCAGCCCCAGGGCTTCAAAAAGCGGCGGATGCCAGTTGGCCGCCGAGTAAAAATAGCCGCCCCAGCAGGAGCCGAGACCCAGCACCGGTGCGAACAACTCGATATGGCTGATGGCCAGCGCACCGTCCTCGGCGCCAAAGCCGTAATCCTTATCGCCGTGAACCACAATGACATGCGGCGCCCCCCGGCAGATTCTCTCCTGCCCGGCGTCCCAGGCAGCCACCACCCTCGGCAGTCCCCTTTCCCGGGCCTGCTGGGGATACTGGTCAATCACCGTTCGCATCCAATCCACCACCATGGCCGCCAAGCGCCGCACTTCGGCCGGATTTTCAATGACCGTCCAGTGCCAGGGCTGGCTGTTTTTGGCCGATGGCGCATAGCAGGCCATCTGCAGCAGTTTTTCCAGTTTCCCCCTTTCCACCGGCTGGTCCCTGAAATTGCGAATGGAACGGCGCGACCGCAAAAACTGCTCGGCCTGCCGGGGGGACAAACGAAGGTTTTTTTCAATCGGCAGACACTGTTCAGGACCCAGCCATTGCAGACGGAAAGCTTCGGTGGGACATACCGCCACACAATGGCCGCAGGCCAGGCACCAGTCCGCAAAATCAGCGCTCGGCAACGGCGTCTCGTCCCCGGATCGCATCTGGATCACACCGGTGGGACAGGCCTTCACGCACAGCTCATCACGATTACACCTTTGGGCATCAACCCTAAATGGCTCCATAAATCCTCCTTATTAAGATAAAGATTGCCACCCAACCCTGAAATCCGGCATCCGTAACCAATTATATTCAATCTAAACAGCTTGGGATTTTTAACGTGAAACCCCTCACAGTTCTTTTTTGCGAAAAGCCTTGAAGCCGCTCGAAAATGATTTTTTATGAGACCGTCAACCTGTTTGCCCAATCAGAGTTTGATGCCACTGTTGATCAATAATTGCAACCATGTAATATCCACGACTTTTGCAAAATTGGGGTCAATTGGGCATTTCAAATTTAAAAATATTATTTTTCATTATTTTTACACAAATTGCTTGCATTGCCATCTGATGATTGATATTTTATTTTATAAACAATAAGTCATGATTATTAACTATAGTATATTTTTATAAACTATTATTTATATAGGTAGTCTGGTCCAGAAAAGGGCTTCTAAACAATGCGGCCGATTGTTGCTGGTCAAAATTCTTTGCGTAACCCGCTCAACGAACTTTTAGGCAAGGAGGCCCATGTGCGTTTGCTGAGAGTTCTGGCAAATGAGGTTGAGGGACCGCTTACCGCACCGGATGCCGCCGAGCGTGCTGGACTTACAATACCCGGAACGCATAAGGCCTTAAAACGACTCCTCCAATCTGGTTTTGTCGTTCGTGTTGGCGGGGGTCGAAAACATCAGTACGAACTTCGTCGCTCCGATAAGCTTATAAAGGCTGTTTTAAGGCTGTTTCAATCTGAAAAGGCGCGCTATGAAGAGTTGCTCAGCGCGATCAAAAACAAAATTGAAAAACTGGTGCCCTATGCGCATGCGGCATGGATTCATGAGTTTCCCGATGGATTTGGAGATCCAATGATAATGGGCATCCTGCATGAGACGAAGCATCTGTCCGGCTATGTCCACTGTCTGCGCAAACAATTGCAGCAGGTGGAGCGAAACTTCGATCTTACGATTGAGGTCAATGGTTATACCAAAGCTGATCTTCCCGGTTTAAAAGCCGATGATGTCACCCCACTGTATGGAGTCTTGCCGCTTGCGAACAAACAGGGGCACGTATTGTATGCTCCGCCTGTTACTCATGAACAAAGGGACCAGCGTATGCTGGAGCTGTCACACAGGTTAGCTGAAGCAATTGTACTCGATACTTCCCTGGTACGACGAGCAAAGGAACATGTCCAGCGCATGTTGAGGCAAGATCATGGATCTGCAGCTAAAGATATTGAAGAATGGCGCGATATCCTGGAATCATATTCTGTTCGGCGCTTAGCGCGATTCTTAATCTCAACCAGCGAAAGAGCCAATCGTCTACGCCAGAGCAATCCTTTTTTCGCCATTCTGAAATCCGAAGAGCGAAGTCGCCTGTTCAATGGATTTGAAGGAATTCAATGACGCGCGAACAGCTTGAACATGCAATTAGAGCAATATGCGAGGTCTGTGGAGATTCTGAGATATGGATATTCGGCTCCCAGGCGATTCTTGGTGAATTTCCGAATGCGCCGAAAACCTTATGTGCTTCTATTGAAGTGGATGTCCAACCAAAGAATCGATCCGATACCTCAGACGCTATCGAGGCGGTGCTGGGAGAATTGTCTCTGTTTCATCAAACCCATGGTTTTTATGTTCATGCTTTGCCCATCGAAGAGGCTGCAACACTTCCTCAAGGCTGGGAAAAAAGAACACGGCCTGTTGCTGACGAAATAGCAACGGATGGCAACATTGGTTGGTGTATTGAGGCACATGATCTTGCGGCTGGCAAGCTTGTCGCCTACAGACAGAAGGACAGGGACTTCGTGCGCATACTTTTGCTGGAGCGAATGATCAGCGTGCAAGTTCTTTTAGAACGAATCTATTCGCTGACAGTTGACGAACCGTTGCGTGAACATCTGGTTCAATGGGTTCAAAACACTGCCGTGGAGTTATAGCTTATTTCTTGCAATACGCTTTGCGTCAAAATAAAATCCAATGAACAAACTATTTGAAACCACATCCATCAACACCATGATGCTGGCCAACCGCTTCGTGCGCTCGGCAACGTGGGAAGCCATGGCCACCGGCTCCGGACGGTGCACCGCCCAGTTAACCGATTTGATGGCCGCCCTGGCCGGGGGCGGCGTGGGGTTGATTATCAGCAGCCATGCCTATGTAAGCCCGGAGGGCCAAGCCGGAGTCGGGCAACTGGGGATTTACAGCGACGATCTGATCCCCGAACTGCAGGCCATGACCAGCATCGTGCATGAAAACGGCGGCAAGATCGTGATGCAGCTGGCCCACGCGGGGATGCTGGCTGAACTGCCGTCTACCGGCCCGCAGCCGCAAGGGCCTTCGGTCGTGGAAGGTATCGCCAAACCGGGAACGCGGCAAATGAACAGCGAGGATATCCGCACGGTGATCGAGGCTTTTGCCGCCGCCGCCGCGCGGGCAAAAAACGCCGGTTTTGACGGGGTCCAGATCCATGCCGCCCACGGGTATCTGCTCAGCCAGTTTCTGTCGCCGCTTTTCAACCGGCGCAAAGACCCCTGGGGAGGGGTTATCGCCAACCGCGCCCGCCTGCTGCTGGAGGTGCTGGCGGCTATCCGCAAAACTGTCGGAGCACGGTACCCGGTGCTGGTCAAAATGAACTGTCAGGATTTCAATGAGGGCGGTTTGAGCCTCGACGATGCCGTCCAGGCCGGCGTGATGCTTGCCGAAAAAGGGATCGACGCCATCGAGATCAGCGGCGGCAACCACCAGTCCGGCAGGCTGGGACCGATACGGGTGGGGATAAAATCCGAACAACAGGAAGCTTATTTTCAAAACGAAGCCCGTGCATTCAAGAAAAAAATCAAGGTGCCCCTGATGCTTGTGGGTGGCATCCGTTCGTTGCCCGTGGCCGAACGGCTGGTTGACGAGGGGGTCGCCGACTACCTGTCCATGAGCCGGCCCTTGATCCGGGAACCGGAACTGATCGGCCGCTGGCAGTCCGGTGAGCGTAGAAAGGCGGCCTGCAAATCTGACAACCTGTGCTTCATACCGGCCAGAAAAGGCCGGGGAATTTACTGTGTCACGAAAGCACGGGAAAC
>JAOZPY010000036.1:0-2078 GCA_029932495.1 Desulfobacterales bacterium | reverse complement strand
TGAAATTGGCTGCAGGTTATACCTAATTTTCCTTTGAAAATAGCCATAACTATGCTATTAATACATTGGAAAATAGCCATAATTGTCCTGTTTTAATATTGGTAATCAGCCATGAGTAGCCACACGTATATTCATATCAAGGGATTTCGATCATGCAAAGAGATCTATACGAAATATTATGTCATTGGAAACGGGATGCAAATCGCCGTCCATTACTTGTCCGTGGGGCCAGGCAAGTGGGTAAAACCTATTTAGTGGATGAGTTTGGAAGACGGGAATTTACCTCATTGATTACGCTTAATTTCGAAAAAAATCCTGAATATAAAGACATTTTCAACTCATTAGAACCTACTGACATACTAGAAAAAATCATTCTGTTTACCGGCAAGGGAATAGAACCGGGCAAAACACTTTTATTTTTTGATGAAGTGCAGGATTGCCCTTCCGCAATTATGGCCTTGCGCTATTTTTATGAAGAAATGCCATCATTGCACGTAATTGCTGCCGGTTCACTGGTGGAATTTACTCTGGAATCGGAAAATTTTCATATACCTGTTGGGAGGATACAATATATCTACTTGTTCCCGATGTCATTTGGTGAATTTATGGAGGCATCAGGAGAAAAAGAACTGCGCAACTATATTTGTGACCATAATAAATTGCCGCGGCTTCCGGAGTCGCTGCATGCGAAACTTAACGAGTACATCCGAAGATATTTTATTCTCGGAGGCATGCCCGCCGTTGTGCAGCAATATTGCAAGACGGGTGACATGATCGCCTGCCAAAGAATTCAACGTGCAATTGTTGATACCTACCAGGATGATTTTGGAAAATATTCCAAGAAATTAAAGCATCGATATCTTGATAGGGTTTATAATGCAGTTCCCAAAATGGTTGGACGGAAATTTGTTTATGCCCATGTTGATAATACCATTAAATCCAGAGAATTGAAGGCTGCCTTGGAATTACTGGAAAAAGCCGGTGTGGTGAAAAAAATTAAACGAACAAGCGGTGCCGGTTTGCCGCTGGAAGCAGGAACAAAAAATTCTTTTTTTAAAGTGCTTTTTCTGGATGTTGGATTATTACATGCTGTAAATGGAATATATCCGGATACAGCGAAGGCAAAAGACTTCACGACCCTGTTTAAAGGTGCGGTCGCTGAGCAGTTTGTTGGCCAGGAGCTTTTGGCGTATCAAAGTCCTTATTCCAAACCTTTGTTGTATTACTGGGTTCGCGAGGCCAAGAACAGCAGCGCTGAATTGGATTACTTAATTCAAAAGGATGGAGAAATCATACCAATTGAGGTGAAATCAGGCCCCACGGGTAGATTGAGAAGTATGCACATGTTTATGGAAAATTACCAGGTACGGCGGGGAATCAAAATTTCCCAGGCGCCTTACGGCTCAGAAAATCAAATTATTTCGTTACCATTATATGCCCTTGAAGGCTTCATGCGAAAATACTGTGATTCCAACGGCAATCAACTCAAACCAACAGGGGAGATGCACCCATGACTGAAAAGTATGACGCCGTCATTATCGGCGCCGGCGTAATTGGCTGCTGCGTGGCCTTCGAGCTTGCGAAAAAAGGTTATAAAACATTGAATGTCGACCGGCTGGCCGCGGCGGGCCACGGGTCGACATCCAATTCCTGTGCGGTGATCCGACTGCACTACTCAACCCCGGAAGGCGTGGCAATGGCCCGCGAGAGCTATTTCTACTGGCTGGACTGGCAAAAGTATCTTGGAGTTAAAGACGACAGTGGGATGGCCAGATACATCAATGTCGGGTGCCTGGTTGTCAAAACCGAGCGCAACAAAAGCCTGAAAAATGTAATGGCCAGCCTGGACGAACTTGGCGTTGAATACGAGCAATTGGATACCACGCAGCTGAAAAAACGATTTCCGTTTATCGACACGCGAGAATTCGGCCCCCCCAGGCTGCCCGAGGATCCCGGGTTTGGTGAGCCCACCGGCCAGGCCATTGAGGGTGCCATCTTTGTTCCCGAATCGGGCTATATCTCTGATCCGGTCCTTTCCACCCACAATGTCCAGGTCGCCACTGAAGCCCGGGGCGGAA
>JAOZPY010000429.1 GCA_029932495.1 Desulfobacterales bacterium | reverse complement strand
CTATCGACAAATGGCTGGTAAAAGAGGATTATCACGCCTTTCACGACAAACAGCAGAAACTGGTGCTGGCAAACTGCGGACGCATTGATCCGGAATCCATCGATGAATATATCGCTGTGGGCGGATACAAAGCGGCGGTCAAAGCTTTGAAGATGGACCCCGATAAGATTATCCAGCTAATAAAAGACTCCGGGTTGCGCGGACGTGGCGGGGGGGGATTTCCCACCGGGGTAAAATGGGAAAGTTGCCGGCGGGCGGCTGCCAAAACGCGCTATGTGCTGTGCAACGCCGATGAGGGCGATCCCGGTGCATTTATGGATCGTTCCATTGTCGAGGGCAACCCCCATGCGGTGATTGAAGGGATGATCATCGGCGCTTATGCCATCGGTTCCAGCGAGGGTTATGTCTATATCCGGGCGGAATACCCCCTGGCCGTCACCCGCCTGCGCCTGGCCCTGGATCAGGCCCGGCAGCACAACTACCTGGGAGAAAATATTTTTGGCACCGGGGTGAATTTTGACATCAAGGTAGTTCTGGGAGCCGGGGCGTTTGTCTGCGGGGAATCCACGGCCCTGATGACCTCCATTGAGGACAAGGCCGGCGAGCCGCGCCCCAAGTACGTGCATACCACTGACCGCGGGCTGTGGGGCAAGCCCAGCAATTTGAACAATGTCGAGACCTGGGCCAACGTTCCGCTGATTATTACCCACGGTGCCAAATGGTATGCGGATATCGGCAGCGAGGGCAGCAAGGGAACCAAAATATTTTCCCTGGTGGGAAAGATCAACAACACGGGACTGGTGGAAGTACCCATGGGAATTCCCCTGCGGGACATCATTTTTGAGATCGGCGGCGGCATTCCCAAAGGCAAGCAGTTCAAGGCGGTGCAAACCGGCGGCCCGTCGGGCGGCTGCATTCCGGCCAGCCATCTGGACATGCCGGTGGATTATGAGCATCTTTCCGAGGCCGGTTCGATGATGGGTTCCGGGGGAATGATTGTGCTCGACGAGGACACCTGCATGGTGGACGTGGCCAAATATTTTCTGGAGTTTTGTATGGATGAAAGCTGCGGCCAGTGTACGCCCTGCCGGGAGGGTGTGACCCAGATGGTGAGGCTGCTGACCGAGATTACCCAGGGGAAGGGGACCGACGGGCACATTGATTTGCTGCAGGAGCTGGCGGCGGCAATCGCTGACACTTCCCTGTGCGCACTGGGCACCAGCGCCCCCAATCCCGTGCTGTCCACCCTGCGCTATTTTCGGGATGAATACGAGGCCCATATCCATGACAAGCGCTGTCCCGCCGGGGTATGCAAAGAGCTGACCACTTTTTTCATTGACGAGACCGCCTGCACCGGATGCACGGTTTGCGCGCGTAACTGCCCGGCCGGTGCCATTTCCGGTGAAAAAAAAGAACCACATGTCATCGATCAGGATAAATGCATTAAATGCCGCGTTTGCTATGAGAAATGTAAATTCGGTGCGGTTCACAAGGGATAGGGAGAACCATTGATGCCCGATACAATCAATCTGACGATAAACGGTCAAGAGATACAGGCCCCCGCCGGCATGACCGTGCTGGAGGCCGCCAGCCGTGCCGGAATCTATATTCCGACCTTGTGTCACCATGAAGCCCTGGAGCCCGAGGGCACCTGCCGGCTTTGCATTGTCGAGGTCAGCGGGTCGCTGCGGCACGGCATCCGGGTGGCCTGTATCCAGGAAGTCAAAGAAGGTTTGGTGGTGGAGACCGACACCGAACGTATCCAAAAAGATCGGCGTATTATCCTGGAACTGCTGCTGGGCCGCAGTCCCTATTCCAAACAATTGCTCGATCTTGCGGCCAAATGCGGAGTGATGACCAGTCGTTTTCTCACCGGTGAAAATGACGATTGCGTGCGCTGCGGGCGCTGTGTGCGGGTGTGCCGGGATAAGATCGGCGCCTATGCCCTTTGCTGGGTCAATCGGGGCTATGAAAGAAAGATTACCACAGATTTTGAACGACTTTCCGAAAATTGTATCGGCTGCGGTGCCTGTGCCCAGGTTTGCCCCACCGGCGCCATTCGTATCGAAGATCGTGGCAATGAAAGAAAAATATACACCTGGGGACAAGTGCTGGCAAAATTCAAGCTGGAACCCTGCAAGCAGTGTGGCCGGCCGTTTGCGCCCCAGAAATATTTGGATCGCATCAGTGAAAAGGCCTATAAACCCAAGGGTCTGGAACTGGTGGATGCTGTCTGTCCCGAGTGTGTCAAGAAAGCAGAACCTCCCCGGCCCATCGCTGATTTTGGCAACATGCCGGACAAAATGTGGTGATATCGGCCTGACGCCGGGGATTGATTGATCTATCCCCGCAAATACTCCCGGTTGCCGGCAGCAGCCGGTTTTCGATTTGAATTTTCCAGAGCCCGGACATGGCTTCAGGGCCCGGAAGGAACACCCATGATGGTTTCAATCAAAATTAACGGGAAGGATCACAAAGTCGAGCAGGGGCAGCGACTTCTTCTGGTATTACAGCAAAAGGGAGTTAAAGTCCCCAGCTTGTGCTTCCATCACGCCCTGGTACCGGCGGCGGCCTGCAAACTTTGTGTGGTGGAAATCACCGAGGCGGGTAAACCACCGCGAACCCGGCTGTCGTGTGCGGTGAAATGCCGCGAGGGTATGCAGGTGATCACTGAAAGCGCCATGGTTCATCAGTTGCGCAACAAGGCCATTGGCGATCTTTTAAAACTGGCACCTTTTTCCGACGTGATTCATAAAATCGGGTCGGAATTCGGGCTGACCACCGGAGTCAAGCCCGACGGTTGCATCCGTTGCCGTCTGTGTATCCGGGTCTGCGCGGACATCATCGGTGCCAGAGCGCTGAAGATGATCAGACGGGAAGGACTGCAATACGTGGTACCTGCTGAAGACGGGACCTGTATCGGTTGCGGCACCTGCACCAATATCTGCCCGACCGGTGCCATCCGGGCCGAAGATAAAGAAAATGTGCGCACCATCATGATTCGCGATGAGGTCATTGGTCGGCATCCCCTTGAGCGGTGTGATATTTGCGGCCGTTATTATGCCACCACCCGCTTTATCGAGCATGTCAAAGAGAGCGAGGCCTCTCACCCCAACGAGAAAGAGGAGCATCACCACTGCCCCACTTGCGCCAAGCTGTACGCCAGACGAAAACTTCGAATCACCGCTCCGCACCTGGCCAAGACCTATGGAGGCAAGCCGGTTGATTAAGGTAAAGGAAGGTAACTATGCCCGCGACAATCTGCCCGGTCCGCACCGCGGAGGTGTGGCTGGATGATATTCTAAATTCCAGCCGTCTGAAACATCCTAAAAGCAGACGTATTGTTGAAGAAATCCGGCAGCTGAT
>JAOZPY010000428.1 GCA_029932495.1 Desulfobacterales bacterium | reverse complement strand
GGAGGTGTACAAACCGTTTGATATTATTCCCCGTCCAGCGGGGACTTTAGACTACCAGATGGGCGGCTGGTTTAAAAAGAAAATTAGTTCTGTTGACGATTTAAAAGGTCTCAGGATGCGTATTCCAGGGCTTGGTGGCCAAATGCTGGCCAAGGCCGGTGGTCAGGCCGTTTCGGTTGCTGGTGGGGATATATATCGCTATCTTGACCGTGGTGTTATTGACGCCAGCGAGTGGATTGGTCCGTACCTCGATGAAAAAATGAAGTTTTATAAGGTAGCAAAGTATTATTACTATCCCGGGTGGCATGAGCCTGGTACCAATTTAGAATTTATCTTTAACCGTCAAGCCTATGAATCCTTGCCGCGTGAGCTGCGGACCGTGCTGGAACAGGCTGCCTTGGATTGCGAGCGATGGATGACCCGGGAATGCATCATACAGAACAGGGAAGCCATGAAAGATCTGCTTGATCACCGTCGGGTGAAACTGATGCGTTTCCCTGATCCGGTTCTCGAGACCCTGAAAAAATACGCCCGGCAAGTTTACGAGGAAATAGCTGCTCGTGATCCAGTTTCAGCCAAAGTATATCGTGCTTACCTGGAGGTGCAGCAAAAACTGGGCAAACGTGGCACTGCTCATACTGATGCTTACTATAACAACCTCTAAAAAGACGTTTCCAGCAGGGAATTACGGCAGAATTATGGAAATACATGGTGAAGGAGGCTGTTGGTGATTAGGTTGGATTTGGTGAAACGTCTGGGGGGCGTTGTTTTTGTCCTGATGGTGTTCTGTTTTTCCAGCTCTGTACCTCTGGCCGCTACCCGGGGGATTGGGGTGGTGGCCGCGGTTGGCGGTAACGGCGCTTCAGCGGAGCGGGTTCATCTCTACGACCGCACCACGGCAGTGGTTATCGGCATCGACCGCTACCGCAACCTCAACCCCTCCGCCTACCTGAAATACCCGGTCAAGGATGCCCGGGGCGTCGCCCGGATGTTCAAGGATAATTATGGTTTTGACCGGGTCATTGAACTTTACAACGAGCAGGCGACCCGGGCCGAGATCATGAAGGTTCTGCAGGGGGACCTCTCGACGACCGGGGTTGAAGACGGGGTTGTCATCTACTTTGCCGGCCACGGCATTACCCGCTCCACGGCCCAGGGCGACCTGGGATATCTGATTCCTTATGACGGTTCCCTGCGGGCTGACGAGATGTACAAAAACATCTCTATGCAGCAGTTCAAAAGTGATATCAGCCCGTTGATTCCAGCCAAGCATCTGCTTTTCATCGCCGATGCCTGTTTCGGTGGTCTCCTCCTGGCGACCCGCTCCACTTCGGTCAAGCCCTCCCGGCAGGCCTCCTACCTGCGCGAAATTACCCGCGAGCCCGTTCGCCAGATCATCACCGCCGGGGGCAAGAACCAGACGGTTCTGGACGGCGGCAAAGATGGTCATTCGGTTTTTACCGGCCGCCTCCTGGCCGCCCTGGCCGGGGTTCGGGACTATATTACCGTTCGTGAGCTTGGTCTGAAACTCCAGCAGCAGGTTTTCGGCGATGCCGCTGCCCGGGGGCATGAGCAGAAACCCCTGTTCGGCGAGATCTACGGCACCGGCGATTTCGTCTTTGTTCCCGATTTCAGGAAAAGGGTTGAGGAAGCGGAACACCAGGTTGAGCAGCTCGAACAGGAAATCAACGACCTCAAGGCCCACCAGGCTGCCGCGAAAAAATACCGTCAGGAGGCTAAACAACGGGAAATGGAGCGTCAGCGGCTTAGAAAAGAGGCGGAACTTGAGCTGGCCCGGTTGCGTAAGGAAGCCGCCCGCCGGGCTACTCGTCTTCAGGCCGAAGCTGCCGCCGCCAGCGTCCGGGCCGCCGAGGCGGCCCGGCAGGATTTAGCCCAGCAGAAGGAACTGGAAGCCAAGCGCCTGGCCCGCCTGGCCAACTTGAAAGCTCAGGCTGAAAAGATGCGCCGCGAAGCCGTAAAAGTTGGTTCTGACATCGGTTTTAAAGCCGCCCGGGCCGAAGTCAAAAAGATCAATCAGCGCCTTAAAGAGATTGATCGGGAGGTTAAAGCTGAGAAAGAAGCCCAGTTGGTCCCGTTGCGGGAGTATTACCAAAAGCGCCTTGCCGCCGTGCAAACCGCCGCCGTTGCGCCCCGGGACAAGATGTTTGAAACCGAGGCTGATTACCGGGCTCGGAAACAGCAAGCCGAATCCGCGGCTGAGAGTCGGCGTGATGTTTTGAGAAACGAACAGCGCCGCCGAGAGGCGGAGATTGAGCAGGAATTTGCCAAGTTGCTGACAATACGCCGCCAGCGATTTCTTGACCAGCGTAAAAAGCTGACGACGAAAATGTATGAGCTGGGACCTCCGGAAGTCAGCTTCAGATTGGAGAAATATGACCCATATCGTCAAATGTTTACGGTTGAATTTTTCCTTAACGATTGCATTGTATACCGTTTGGTAAAAGTTAAAAAGGAGCAGGCCCGCCAGTATTGGCAAACCCCGACCCTGCTGTTACCTTCGGTGACCATGAAGATCAACAAGAACGCCGTGGCGACAGTGGTTGAAGGGGTGCTGTTGACCCCGGAGAATGAGAAGCTGGTTGCTTTTATCTGGAAATTCACCGAGCCAGTAACCGGGATGGAATTTGTTTGGGTGCCGGGCGGTTGTTTCCAGATGGGGAGCGATAATGGTGATAATGATGAGAAACCGGTGCGCAAGGTCTCTGTTGACGGTTTCTGGCTGGGAAAATACGAGGTCACCCAGGGCCAATGGCAAAAGATCATGGGCAGCAACCCATCATATTTTAAAAATGGTAACGACTACCCGGTGGAAAAGGTTTCCTGGCATGATTGCCAGGAGTTTATTAGAAATTTAAATAGCAAAAGTGATCGACATTTCCGATTGACCACCGAAGCTGAATGGGAGTATGCGGCTCGTAGTGGCGGTCAGGATGAGAAGTATGCCGGCGGCAATGACGTGGAAGGGGTGGCTTGGTATGCTGGCAACAGTGGCAGTTCGACCCATCCTGTGGGACGCAAAGCGGCCAACGGTCTCGGTCTTTACGATATGAGTGGTAACGTTTGGGAGTGGTGTGCGGATTGGCATAGTGATCATTGCATTTGTCGTGGCGGTAGCTGGGGTACCGGACCGTGGCATGTGCGCTCGACCGAACGCGGTGGTAGGTTAAGGCCTAGTGTTCGTAGCATGTGTCTGGGTTTTCGGCTAGTTTCCCTAGAGCGCTGAGTATTGGCCGCAAGGGCAGCCACAGAAAAAGGCGCGACCCGGTGTTCCGAGGACGGAGCAGGCGACCGTAGCCGGCAGGCCGGGAGCCGGAAACCGTCACCGGCCAGGGTCGCGCCCCTGAAGGGACCCATGGCAAT
>JAOZPY010000427.1 GCA_029932495.1 Desulfobacterales bacterium | reverse complement strand
TGACCGCCGTGACGGCCGGCTGCAGGTTGACCGTGGCGGTCAGCTCCTCCATGGGGCCTTTGAAACACAGTTTTGACAGATTGATGCGGGTTACATCCTCTGCCATGTCAAAAATTTCACGGACAATATCATATTCCCGGTAAAATTCCTCTCCCATCCCCACGCTCTGGGAACCCTGGCCCGGAAACAAAAAAGCGGTTTTTTCCACTTTTACTTCTCCTTATTTGAGCATGGCGCCCGGGGCCCTGCCGGTTTTCAACCTTGAGCCCTGGACCATTTACCATTTCGGTATCATCTATCTAGTTTAAACAGTTTTCGCACCGTGTCAATGTAGGCCGATTTGTCGGCGGCCATGCCGTCCTTTTTTAAAAAGACCGTCGGGTCGTGCAGGATCTTGTTCACCAGGGAATGGCCCATTTTGTCCAGCATCCAGCGGTCCGCGTGTGAAACCTGGCCGGCCTGCAGCGTCCGGCTGATCTCCGCTTCAACGATGGATTCGATCTTGTTTCGCAGCGCCACGATGGTGGGAACCACCGCCAGGCTGTCGTACCATTGCCGGAAATTGATGACCGCTTCATCCACGATGCGATGGCCTTTAATGGCTTCCCGGGTCCGATCCTCCATGTTTTCATCAATGATTCCCTGCAGGTCATCGATATCGTAAACATAGGAGTTGGTCAGCCGGTTGACGGCCGGGTCGATGTCCCGGGGGACTGCGATGTCGATGAAGAAAATCGGCCGGTTGCGCCGAATGCGGATCACGCTTTTGACCTGGCTGCGGGTGATGACAAAATCCGGGGATCCCGTGGAACTGATCACGATATCGATGAATTTCAGGCAATCGGCGATTTCCTCGAAATTCAAGGCGGTGCCCTTGAATTTTTTTGCCAGTGCTACCGCATTTTCAAAGGTCCGGTTGGCCACATAGATATCACCCGCCCGGCTGCGGATCAGGTGCTCCACGGCAAGCTCCGCCATTTCACCGGCACCGACCAGCAGGATGGTTTTGCCTTCCAGGGTGCCGAAAATTTTACGTCCCAGCTCCACGGCGGCATAGCTGATGGATACCGCCCGGTCCCCGATACCGGTTTCAGTGCGGATGCGTTTGGCAACGAAAAAAGTGCGGTGCAGCAAGCGATTTAAAATGACCCCCGTTGTTTTAAGGGAAGCGGCCCGCCGATAGGCGTCTTTGATCTGGCCGAGAATTTGAGGTTCGCCGATGATCATGGAATCCAGGCTGGAGGCAACTTTAAA
This sequence comes from Desulfobacterales bacterium, assembly GCA_029932495.1. Taxonomy (GTDB): domain Bacteria; phylum Desulfobacterota; class Desulfobacteria; order Desulfobacterales; family JAFDCJ01; genus JAFDCJ01. Next base: position 2,128 of record JAOZPY010000427.1, on the reverse strand, counting down.
AACGTGGCGCACGGCCGCATCGCCTTCGTGGATGTAAAGCGAGTTTTCAAATCGGCTGCGGTCGATTTTGTTGTAGCCGGCGATAAAGTCCTTGGTCCTTTCGATAGCCCCTGGCTTATTGTCGGTTACCAGCAGCACCTCGACCCGGTTGCAGGTGGACAGCAGCAGCACTTCCCGGATATCCGGCTGGCGGTGCAAGGCTTGCAGCGCCGCCGTGGCATCCGACTCGGAAAAGGCAATGCATTCACGCACTTCCACCGGCGCGGTTTTGTGGTTGATGCCGATCAGAACAATCTCGGGCATGTTAGTGTTTGAATTCATTTTTACCAGCGGGTAAACCCCCCGTGATGTCCCTTCAGCAGCAGATTGACCCCCAGAAAAGTGAACAGCAGCACGGCAAAGCCGATGATGGCCATAATGGCCGACCGGCGCCCCCGCCAGCCCACCGTCAGTCTTTCATGCAGCAGAACCGCGTAGAAAATCCAGGTGACCGCGGACCAGACTTCCTTTGGGTCCCAGCTCCAGAAATGTCCCCACACCGACCGGGCATACACGAAGCCGGTAACAAGGCCCACGGTCAGCAAAGTAAAACCCGTCACGATGCAGGCGTATCCCGCGGAATCCAGCAGATCCAGTGATGGCAGGCGTTTGAAAAAAAAGCGGTGTTTTTTGGTTTTGATGGTGTTTTCCTGGAGAAGATACAGAACGCCCAAGCCGCAGGCCAGGGCAAAAGCGGCTTCCCCGATAAAAATGGCGGCCACATGGGCAATGAGCCAGAAATTTTTAAAAATCGTTGCGTTCTGGGCCGATCCGGCGGGCAGCAAAGAGACCACCGCCATGAGCAAAACCACCAGCGGTGCGGCAAAAATCCCCAGGATTTTCAATTTGAACCGGTACTGGACCGCCAGAAATACGCCGGCCACCGCCCATCCGGCAATTGAAAGCGTTTCGCGCAGGTTGCCCACCGGCATCTGACCCGTGGCGGCAAAGGCGTAAACGATGGCCGCCGTATGACAGACAAATCCGGTTGCCAGAGCGGTATATGCGCTGCGATGCAAATAATTTTTTTGAATAAACAGAAAGGCAAAATAGGCTGCGGCGCTGAGCATGTAAAACAGGATCGCGATGACAGTCAAAATATGCATTGTAATTCTTCCAGGCTGTATCCCGGCCCCAGGATTTCAGCGAGCCGGGCGTTGATCTCATCTTTTCTGCCTTGACGCACCAGTTCGAGCAGGTCGCTGTTGATGAGCTGCTCAAAAAGCGGTTTGTGGCTTTCGGGTTCATGGGCGGCGCTCAATAGTTTGCGGCGAACCGCACCCAGCAGCTGCAAAAAATCCCCATATTCTTTGCCGAACTGGTTTTCAAGGATTTGGCGCAGCTTTTTTGCCAGCGCCGGGCTGTTGCCGGACGTTGAAATGGCAATCACCAGGTCGTCGCGCTGGACAATGGAAGGCAGAATAAAATTGCACACCTCGGGTCGATCGGCGATGTTGCACAGCATGTTGCGATTTTCAGCGTCCTCGCTGATGCGGCGGTTGAGTGTTTCGTCGTCCGTAGCCCCGATGACCAGCCACATGCCATCGAGATCCCGGTTGCGATAAGATCGTTTTTTGATTGTCAACGAGGCGCCGGATCGGGCCAGTTCCTGAAGGCGGTCCGACACATCCGGGCTGACCACGGTGACCCGGGCCCCACACTCCAGCAGGGTGATGACCTTGCGGGTGGCCACCGCACCGCCGCCGACCACCAGGCAGCCACGGTTTTGAATGTCCAGGTTTACGGGGTAGTAGCGCATATAAAAGGTTCAGGGTACAAGGTTCAGGGTTCAGGGTTCAGGGTACACGGTTCAAGATTAGCGCCTGCGGCGCAATTGAAAGCGGGAAGGCTATGAGGCTGGGAGGCTTTTTAAAGGATGCAATCCTTTTTTTAGCTTTCCAGCCTTCCAGCTTTATAGCCTCCTATCCGTCTATCCTGTATTAAGTGTTATCCTCGACGCTGATCAATATTTGCTCGATCTTCAGTTTTAACCTCGATTTGCATCAGGTCCTCGGCCAGCAGCAGGGGGCCGCTGTATGTTTTGCGGCATTGCCGGGCGATGTCCACCTGGTCGCAGGGCGGATAGAAA
>JAOZPY010000426.1 GCA_029932495.1 Desulfobacterales bacterium | reverse complement strand
ATCAACAGTGACATCATGGCCAAGTACTTAAAAACCGCTGACAGTGACTGGTATCGGCAGCGTATTTCCGGAGCAATGATTTGCGTGCTGGCGGTCTTTGCAGTTATCCTGGTGCGGCTGGTTTACCTGCAGGTGATCATGGGGGAAAAATATTATACCCTGTCGCTTAACAACCGCATCCGGTTGCAAAGCATTGAAGCGCCCCGCGGCTCTATCCTGGATCATAAAGGGCGGGTGCTGGTGGACAACCGCCCCTCTTTCGATGTCAATATCATATTGAAAGACGCCGGATCGGTTCCCCGGACCATTGACAAACTGGCCCGGCACCTCAAGGTCGCCCCCCAGGATTTGATGACTAAAATCGCCGACAGCAAGGGGGCTTCAGCATACAAGCCGATTTTGCTCAAGCAGGACATCGGCCGCAATGCCCTGGCATCCGTGGAGGCCAACCGATACGATCTGCCGGGGGTGGATGTTAACGTGAAGCTGCGGCGGCATTATCTGAACAGCCGAAGTGCCTCCCATCTTATCGGGTATTTGAGCGAAATCAATTCCGCGGAACTGGGCAGCGGGCGATACCCCGGCCATCGTCGGGGAGACTTCATCGGCAAATACGGTGCGGAAAAGGCCTACGAAAAATATTTACGGGGCACTCGCGGCGGCCGTCAGGTCGAAGTTAATGCCAGCGGCCAGGTGGTTCAGGTGCTGAAAACGGTCAAGGCCAAGGCAGGCGAAAATATCTATCTGACCATTGACCGGGATTTGCAGGCCAAAGCCGAGTCCCTCTTACAGGGCGTGGCCGGGGCGGTGGTAGCCATGGAACCCGGCTCCGGACGTATCCTGGCTCTGGCCAGCAGCCCTTCTTTTAATCAGAATATTTTTGAAGGCGGCATGTCCCATGAACAGTGGGACACACTGATTTCAAACCCTTTCCGGCCACTTGAAAACAAAGCCATCCAGGGCGAGTATCCCCCCGGGTCAACCTATAAAATCGTCACGGCACTGGCTGGACTGGAAGAGGGTGTGATCGATGAGAACACCGAATTTTTTTGCCCCGGCCATTATAGATTCGGCAATCGCACCTACCGTTGCTGGAAAAACGGGGGCCATGGGACGGTCTCCGTTGTCAAGGCATTGACCGAATCCTGCGATGTCTTTTTTTACCATGTGGGGCAGCAACTGGGCGTGGACCGCCTGGCGTGGTATGCCAAGGCTTGCGGCCTGGGCTCTCCCACCGGCATCAACCTGGATCGGGAAGCCGGCGGCCTGATACCCACCGCGGCCTGGAAGAAAAAACGCACTGGCATTGCCTGGCAGGAGGGCGAAACCCTTTCGCTGGCCATTGGCCAGGGGTTTAACCTGGCGACACCGCTTCAGATGGCAAGTTTGATTGCCGCCATTGCCAACGGTGGGACGCGTTACAAGCCCATGATTCTGGAATCCGTATTGTCGGCCGACGGCCGACTGTTGCAGAAAAACAGGCCGCAGGTCATCGGCAAGATTCCAGTGAAATCTTCCACGCTGGCGTTGGTGAGACAGGGCCTGTGGGGGGTGGTAAACGGTGAGCACGGTACCGCCCGGGGAAGCCGGCTGCCGGACATCGAGATCAGTGGCAAAACGGGTACATCCCAGGTCGTCGGCCGTAAAAAGGATGATCCTTTCGGCAGGGAGGAAAAACCGGCGCACCTCAGGCCCCATGCCTGGTTTGTGGCCTACGCGCCATCGGCGGCACCGAAAATTGCCGTAGCCGTCTTGGTCGAAAACGGTGAGCATGGCTCCGGCGCAGCGGCTCCGGTTGCCCGGGAGCTCATAAAAAGCTACCTGCGCAGCAGGGCCATGGTCCCGCATCAGGTGGCGCAAACAAATGGGGCGGCAACACCAGTTAATTAGGCAACTAATTTCATAAATATAAAAAAATTCACCGCTGAGGTCGCTGGGAGCGCAGAGAAAAAAATATACCGGCTTCGCCGGAAACAGCGAAAATATTTTGCTGCTCTGCGTTCTCTGCGTGCTCTGCGGTTAATAAAACAAACCGGAAAACGTAACAATATTTGACCCGGAGCATCAACGACGATGTTTGACCGACGGCTTTTACAATATTTTGACTGGGGATTGCTGGGCCTGGCGGTGGCGCTCAGTTCCATCGGCCTGCTTGTTTTATACAGCGCGGTGACTGCCGAGACGCCGGAACCGCAAAAATTTATTTTTTACAAACAGTTCATTTGGTTTTGCATTGCGCTGGTTGCCATGACAATCGCCTTCGTCTTCAATTATAAGCTGCTGGATCGGTATGGTCAGCCGATTTACATTTTTTGTCTGCTTCTGCTGGTGTGGGTGCTGGTATTCGGAAAATATATTGGAGGTTCGCGCCGGTGGTTGTTGCTGGGGCCACTATCCTTGCAGCCGTCGGAACTGGCAAAAATCGCGGTGATCATTGTGCTGGCAAAATATTATGCCAAAGACGCCAACACCCGGGGGTTTACCCTGAAAGAGCTTTTTAGGCCCGTTCTCATGACCGTGATCCCCTTTGTGTTGATTCTCAAACAGCCGGACCTGGGCACGGCCGGGCTGCTTTTGCTGATTGCCGCTTCAATTACCGTGTTTGTCAAGATCGAAAAGCGCTCTTTTACTTACCTCGCACTATCAGGGGCTGCCGCGGTTCCCCTGGTCTGGTTTTTGCTGAAAGAATATCAGAAACGGCGCATTTTAATATTTCTGGACCCGGACCGCGATCCCCTGGGGGCCGGCTATCATATTATTCAGTCGAAAATCGCCATCGGATCGGGTATGATTTCCGGCAAGGGGTTTTTGAAAGGAACCCAGAATGCATTGTCTTTTCTGCCGGAAGAACATACCGACTTTATCTTTTCAGTGCTGGCCGAGGAATGGGGGCTGATCGGATCGGTGATTGTTATTTTGCTGTTTCTGGCGTTGGTCATCTGGGGGCTGCATGTGGCCCAGAGTTGCCGGGAGCCGTTTGGCACCATCCTGGCGGTGGGGGTGACTTCCATGTTTTTCTGGCAGGTGGTCATAAATATCGCCATGACCATGGGATTGATGCCGGTGGTTGGCGTGCCGCTGCCTTTTATCAGTTATGGGGGCTCCTCGGTTCTGACCACTGCCATCGGTATCGGTTTGCTATTGAATGTGAGCATGCGAAGGTTTATGCTGGAATAAACGTTGTAATTACCACCCGGCAAAGAAGGTACTTCTCAACAAGTTGCAATTGACCCGCAACATATGTATTTAGATCTCGTCAAATGGACACTGACGCTCAATTGAAAATACGAAAAAAGGAAAGCGGATACCATGAGAAAAGACCGAAAAATCGATAGAATATCGACTTTTATCGGTGCGGATGCCAGCATTGAAGGCGCAATTGAATTT
>JAOZPY010000425.1 GCA_029932495.1 Desulfobacterales bacterium | reverse complement strand
TGGTACGCGGGCTCATCCCCAAACGGTAACTTACATGTAGAGGTCACCTTTGATCCCAAAAACCGGAATTTTCGAGATATTATTCGGTATTAGCACGCCTTTCGGCGGGTTATCCCCAGTTCGGGGGTAGATTACCCACGCGTTACTCACCCGTACGCCACTTTACTAGCTTCAGCAAGCTGAAACGTTCTCGTTCGACTTGCATGTGTTAAGCACGCCGCCAGCGTTCATTCTGAGCCAGGATCAAACTCTCCAATTAAATTATACAATGCCGTATTGGAGCACGGCATTTTTACAAGGGCCCGACTCATTCACATTCCACTATTTAGTTTTCAAAGATCAAATGACCGCCATATCGGGATGACGGATTGTATAGAAATAAAGAACCGCTTTGCAACCGCAAAATTCGGCCTTTTTAATATACCTATTGGTTGCTTTTTGTCAACCTTTTTTTCGGAAAAATTAGGCTGCCATGAATTTCATTTCAGCACTTGTTTCCGAAACATGTCTTAAGTGCAAAACAATTTATTTATAATTATTTTTTGCCATTGTCAAGCAATAAAAACACTTATAAAAAATATTTCGCGACTGGATGAATCGCCGGGCAGGTTTCCCCCGGCCGACAGACAGAACGATGGACATTACACCGGCTTCAAAGGCTTGTCAACTCAAATCAACAGGTTTTTTTATTTTTTTACTATAATTAAGCTTGGGCCTTTATTTTATGAAACCGTTTTTTACCGGATCGCAGAACGATGACTCTTTCCTCGTTCAGGTCCTGTTCGGTAATCAATCGATCGAACGCATCGATGCGCTGCCCGTTCACATACGCTCCCCCCTGCTCGATGAGTCGGCGCGCTGCGCCGCCGGAGGCCGCCAGACCGGCTTGGTGAAACAGCTTGAAAGCCGGGATACCCGCTTTTAAGCTTTCCGCCTCCACGAATGAATACGGTACGCTCAAATCATCGTCACCGGCCAGGCTCCGGGGGATGGTACTCGACGGTAGAAGATGTTGTGGAATTTCTCGCCCGCCGAACATGCTCAGCGCAGCCTGGTAAGCATTCAACGCCTCCTGACGACCGTGGACCAGCAGGGTCGTTTCAAAAGCGAGAATGCTCTTGGCGCTGTTCAGATCCGCTCCTTCGAGGCTTTCGACTTTTCGAATTTCATCCATGGGCAGAAACGTAAAAAGTGCCAGAAAGCGGGCAACGTCCCTATCGTCAGTGTTCACCCAGTACTGGTAATAATCGTAGGGAGAGGTTCTGGCAGGGTCCAGCCACACGGCTCCCTTAGCGGTCTTGCCCATTTTTTCACCACTGCTGGTGACAATCAGTGGAAATGTGATGCCAAAGGCTGTCTGCCGGTGCATTTTGCGGATCAGCTCCACACCGGCGACAATGTTGCCCCACTGGTCACTGCCGCCCATCTGCAGCCGGCATTTGTGACGGTTGAACAATTCCAGAAAATCATAGGCCTGCAGGATCATGTAGTTAAACTCGATAAAGCTCAGTCCTTCTTCGGAATCCAGCCGCATCTTGTAGCTTTCCGCCTTGATCATGCGATTGACCGAAAAATGCCGGCCGATGTCCCGTAAAAACGGGATGTATTCCAAGCGGGTCAGCCATTCGGCATTGTTGAGCATCAGCGCCCGGCCCTGTTTAAAATCAAGAAAATTCGCCAGTTGTTTTTTTATCCCCCGGGCATTATCTTCGATCGCTTCGGCCGTCAACAATTTGCGCATTTCCGTTTTGCCGCTGGGATCCCCTACCAGGCCGGTTCCGCCACCGACCAGAGCGATGGGGCGGTGCCCGTGGCGCTGCATGTGCGCCAGGGACATGATCGGAACCAGGCTGCCAATGTGCAGACTGGAGGCGGTGGGGTCAAACCCGATGTAACAGGTTATATTGCCCTGTTCGATATAATCTTCCAGCTCCTGTTCGTGGGTGGTCTGTTCAATAAAACCGCGCTGCCTAAGCTCATCAATTACACTGGCCATATCCAGTATCCATCCTTCTATTTCAAGTTGGTCAATTTCAGGCTAAATGGTGTGAATGGGTGGGTGCCTGCCATTTTCTTCCAGCCGGTATGAATCTATGCCCCAGCAGCGTGTGCCTTGTTTGGAATGAGGCCCAATAGTCTGCTAACTGCAATCAGTCCGGTGCCATTCATCCCAAACAAGGCATACTGCGAAACTAAAGTGCTGTAAAATATCATACCGGCTTCCAGAAAACACCAAGCACCCACCCATTCACTTCGATTGTAATATGTTCAGCAAGCCGCTTTCAGTGGAATGCGAGATTTTTTCGATAGGCAAGGCCGCCCTCCACCTTCGTCGGGATAGAAAACTTTAAAAGATTTTATCCTTTAAAAAGCTTTATAGCTTCACAGCCTCCCAGCCTTCAATCCTTTTACCCTGTACCTTGAACCCTGTACCCTGTACCCTGTACCTTGTGCCTACTTATTCGCATATTCGACGGCCCGAGTCTCCCGGATAACCGTCACCTTAATCTGCCCCGGGAAGGTCAGGGATTCTTCAATTTTTTTGACCACATCGCGGCTGAGAAAAACCGCCTCTTCATCACTGATCTTGTTGCTTTCCACGATGACCCGCAGCTCCCTGCCCGCCTGGATGGCATAGCAGTTGGAAACCCCCTTGAATGAATTGGCGATATTTTCCAGGTCTTCAATACGCTTGATATAATTTTCCAGCAGCTCCTTGCGGGCGCCGGGCCGGGCGCCGGACAGGCCGTCGGCGGCCTGAACCAGCAAGGCATAGACCGAATTGGGCGGCACATCCTCATGGTGGGCCGCGATGGCATGAACCACCTTGGGAGATTCGCCGAATTTTTTCGCCAGCTTGGAGCCAATAATGGCATGGGGGCCTTCGACTTCATGGTCAATGGCTTTGCCGATATCATGCAGCAGGCCCATGCGCCTTGCCAGTTTTACGTTTAACCCCAGTTCGGCGGCCATGATTCCGGTCAAAAACCCGACTTCAATGGAATGCTGCAAAACGTTCTGGGCATAGCTGGTGCGAAATTTCAGGCGTCCCAGATATTTAACCAGCTCCCCATGAACACTGTGGACCCCCAGGTCAAAGGCCGCCTGTTCTCCGGCTTCCTTGATGGTCTGCTCCACTTCCTGGCCCACTTTTTTCACCACGTCTTCAATCCGCGCGGGGTGGATCCGACCGTCGGAAATCAGCCGGATCAATGAAATACGGGCCACCTCGCGGCGTACGGGGTTAAATCCGGATAGAATAACGGCCTCCGGTGTATCATCGATAATCAGATCGATGCCGGTGGCCGCCTCAAGGGCCCGGATATTTCGTCCCTCCCGGCCGATGATCCGGCCCTTCATCTCGTCGCTGGGCAGTTGAACCACGGATACG
>JAOZPY010000424.1 GCA_029932495.1 Desulfobacterales bacterium | reverse complement strand
CTGCCCTTTCTGGAGGCCATCCGGCAGTTCCGGGCGGACGTGGGCAAGGAAAATGCGCTGTACATTCACCTGACCCTGGTGCCCTATATCGCCACCGCGGGAGAGGTGAAGACAAAACCGACCCAGCACAGTGTCAAGGAACTGCGCAGTATCGGTATTCAGCCCGACATCCTGTTGTGCCGCACGGACCGCTATCTGCCCAAGGAAATCAAGTCCAAAATCGCCCTTTTCTGCAATGTGGGCATTGATGCCGTGGTCACCGCCAAAGACGTGGATTGCATTTACGAGGTGCCGTTGATATTTCACCGGGAAGGGCTGGACAATAAAATTATCGAACTGCTCAATATCTGGACCCGGGCACCACGGCTGGAAGAATGGGAGGCGCTGGTCGGCAAGTTCCAGTCACCGAAGCATGCTGTGACCATTGCCATTGTAGGCAAATATGTTGACCTTACGGAGTCTTATAAGAGCCTCAACGAGGCCCTGTATCACGGAGGTGTCGGCAACGACAGCACGGTTAAACTGATGTTCGTGGATTCCGAGAAACTGGAGGAAGATAAAGACAGTTGCGACCGGCTGCTCGAAGGGGTGGACGGTATCCTGGTGCCCGGCGGTTTCGGCACCCGGGGTATCGAGGGCAAGATACGGGCGGCCCATTACGCGCGTACCAATAAAATACCGTATTTCGGCATTTGTCTGGGAATGCAAATCGCCGTGATCGAGTTTGCCCGCAACGTGGCGGGTCTGGCGGAGGCCAACAGCTCGGAATTTAACGAATCGACCCCGGACCCGGTAATTTACCTGATTCTGGAATGGTTTGACGAGCGCACCGGCACGATCCAGCGGCGGGATGAGTCCTCTGATAAAGGGGCTACCATGCGCCTGGGCGCCTATCCCTGTCACCTGGAAAAAGACACCTTTGCCTACCAAGCTTACGGGACGGAAGAAATATCCGAGCGCCACCGGCACCGGTATGAATTTAACAATGCTTACACGGACCGGTTAGTGCAAAACGGCCTGGTGATCAGTGGGAGTTCCCCCAGCGGGGATCTGGTGGAGATCATTGAGATCAAAGATCATCCCTGGTTTTTGGGATGTCAGTTCCATCCGGAATTCAAATCGCGTCCCATGAACCCGCACCCGCTTTTCAGGGATTTTATCAAGGCCGCGCTGGCGTACAGCCTAAAAAGAAGTGCCTAAAGTGCGCTAAAGTTAATGACCGCCTCCGGCGGGGCGGTTTTATTATAAAATTTCAGTATAAAAATCTTTAAAGAGATGCAGCGCAGCGACACCAAAACTTAAGGCACTTTTTTCTTCTTCGCCGGCGTTTTCAACTCCTTTTCAATGAGCGCCTCCATGTTCTGCATACTGCGGTTGCGCACCTTTCGGCCATTGATAAAGACCGTGGGGGTTCCGCGCACGCCGAGTTTTTCGCCTTCCCGGTAGTCCCGGCTGATATGGTCTATGATGGCCGGGTTTTTTATCTGTTTTTCAAATTTGGCTTCATCCAGACCCAACGCGTGGGCAATCTCCTTGATTTTGGCATCGCTGAGCTTTCTGTGATTTTTAAACAGCGCATCGTGAAACTCCCAGAATTTGTTTTGGCGACCGGCCGCCATGGCCGCCACCGCGGCTTTTAGCGAGAAGCGATGCGAACGGATGGGGAAATTTTTAAAAACCAGTTTCACGTCGTCGGGGTATTTCTCGCGCACCTGCTCGAGTTGAAGCGCCAGCTTCGCACAGTAAGGTCATTGAAAGTCGCTGAAAACCACGATCGCCACCGCGGCCTTCTCGGGGCCCTTGAAAGGCGCTCCAAAGGTATTGATGGGTCGGATGAAATCAAAGGTGATTATTTTTACGGTTTTGTTCTGGCGGCTGACGGCAAAAAGCTTTCTGCCCAGCGGATCCACCCTGATCTGGTCAACATGGGGCCCGACGGAGATGGTATCTGTCAGGTTGCCGTTACGATCGTAAATTAAGATCCTGCCGTCAGCGGTGAGTACGAACAGAGTCATTCCATCACGGTCGCGGGAAACGGAAACCGCCAGGTCCAGCGGAATTGATTCGATTTTAAGCGTTTTTTGGATTTCCCAATCCACGGTGGCCTGGACCCGGGGGACAAAGGAAAGAAGCATCACGAGTAGCAGGATCAGGTGTAATGTGTTGAAACGGGCCGATTGCATGGCATTTCTCCTCCGGTATTTGCATCTCAAATATATGCATTAATTAAAACACAGTTTGGCGGTTTGTTCAACTTTTTAGCCCGGGCATCGGGTTTAAAAATAGTCACCGCAGAGATCACCAAGAACGCTGAGAAAAGCAAATTGTTTTTTGGCTTCACCGGAAACGGCCAACGCATTTTTTTGGCTTTGCCTTCTCTGCGAGCTTTGCGGTAAATTACTACTTAATATTTGCGCATTGACAGCGGAAAAGCCGGAGGCTTTGATGGCAGGAAAATAGAGGGGTTATTGTTTTTTGCCGGTGAACGTCTCCATGGTTTTGCGGGCGCACTCCGGGCAGTAGCTGGAGGTGATATCCACGCCGGCGTGATCGTGGATAAAGCGCTCAATGGAAACCCAGCGGCCGGTGCCGGGCTCCTTGCCGGTATCGTCCCGGATGTCTTTGCAGACGCAGCACATGGGCAGGATTTTTTGATGCAGGCTGATACGGCGGGACAGCTCCAGGTCTTCAAGACAATTTTTCACCCGCAAAACCATCTCTTCTGATTCACAGGGTTTTATCAGGTAGTCATCGGCGTGGTAGCGCAGGGCACTGATGGCCGAATTCATGTCGCCGAAGCCCGTTAAAATCATCACCTTCGCATCGGAATACAGTTGTTTTGTCTTCTGCAGCACATGGATCCCATTGGTTTGTCCCATGACAAGATCGGTGATGACCAGGTCGAAATGAAACGCTTCCAGCAGGGTCACAGCTTTTTCACCACTGGCCGCCCGGGTGACCTGGTAGCCCCTGTATTCCAGGTCGCTGCCAATGCCCTCAAGGATAAAAGGATCGTCGTCTACAAGCAGGAGATTGTATTTTCCCATGGTGCGCCTCCGGCGGATCGGGCTTAATTAGACTGGGCACTTATTAATTACATAGCATGAATTTTAGAAGAAAAAAACATGCAACTTGGCCGTCCCTGAAAATCAAGAAAAGTACCAGTACTGAAAAAGGGATTGCAAGATATGTTCCATATAGTGCAAATGAAAAACTTATAATGTTATTTCAGGTGATTGGATCGAAAAATCGTAAGTTCTCAATAAGTTCGGGTAAATGCAAAAAAAATCTAGATTTTCAATAGTTGTTGTGCTACAGCTGATATATGAGCTCAACAACTTCCGCCGTGCCGGTTCATTCAAAGGGCCAGGATACGATTTTTTAAACGGCGGT
>JAOZPY010000035.1 GCA_029932495.1 Desulfobacterales bacterium | reverse complement strand
TTCACTGCTTTTGCTGGCCGCCCTTCTCACAGCAGCAATCAGTACTTCCTGCATGCTGCGCATGCTGCAACCAGCGCCGAAAGCCGAAGTAGTCGAAAAAAAACAGCTGGCCAGCAGAGTCGCCATTCTACCCTTTGTCAACAAAACGTCCAACCCCCAGGCCGCCATCCTGGTGCGCAAGATGTTTTACAATTTTTTCAGCTCCCTGAACTACCATGACATGGAGCCCTTCATCATTGATGCCAGCCTGAAACGCAATGGTTTGTATAACCAAATTGTCGCTGGTGACAGCATCTCGGCCGCACGTCTGGGCCAGCTGCTGGGTGTGGATGCCGTTGTGTTTGGGGAAGTTACCAGCCTGGGAAAAACCTACGCCCTGGTCTATTCCGACACCCGTGCCGGGCTCAAAGCACAGATGGTGCGCTGCAAGTCCAGGCGGGTAATCTGGAAAATGGAAAGCACCGTCCACCTGGAAGAAGGCGACGTTCCACTCACCCCTCTGGCCCTGGCGGCAACCGTGCTCAGAACCGCCGTCAGCCATCAGCAGGCCACGCTTCTGAAAGCCGCCGCTCAGCTTTGCATGCAGATGGTGGCCACCATACCCAACCCGAAAGCCGTCACCGTACCACCGCCCAAGATTCAGGCCCTGGTGCACAACGGTGCCGGAAAACTGCTGAGACCGGGGGATTACCTGAAGCTGGCCATGATTGGCGATAAAAACCAGTTGGCCAGCTGGAGTATGCCGCCGTTGGTTCAAAATCTACCCATGCGCGAACAAAAGCCGGGCATCTATATTGGGGCCTACCGTATCAAGCCCGGCGACCAGCTGGCCGACGGTCGCCTGATCGGCTATCTGCGGTCGGCTAAAAACACGGTAGCCGGCCAGTGGGTCGACACACTTGGGCCCATCAAAGTCGGAAACCCCACCCGGCTGCCGGAGGTGATATCAAAAAATCAGGTGCTACGGGCAAAAAAAGGTCCCTACCTTGTCAGCGGGGCGCTGGTGGTTCAACCAGGCGCCCGGCTGACCATCGAGGCCGGCACCGTGGTCTGGTTCCAAAGCCTGGGGTTGATCGTCAAGGGACAGCTTGACATCCTGGGCACACGGAAAGCGCCCGTCCATCTTGCGGGGTTGGGGCCATCCGGCTGGAAGGGTATCTTCCTGGACCGCAGTCGCGGCCGCAGCACCCTACGCTTTTGCACCGTATCCGATGCCAAGTTCGGGCTGCTGGCCTCAAAGGCAAAAGTGCTGATTGAAGAATGCCGTTTCCAGAACAATGTCTGGGCAATTGTGCTCGAAGAGATCCATGCCGAAATTAACAACAGCTTGGTCAGAACCTCCCGGCGCACCGGTATTTCCGCCCGCAGGACTTCGCTGAAAATCAGCGGCTCGGTGGTCACCGAAAACAAAACCGGCGGGATTTTGCTCGAAGACAGCCAGGCAGAAATCGCGCGCAACAACATCACCAACAACGGCGACTGGCAGATCAAGGTACTCGGCCACCACAACCGGGTCCAAGCCGCCCACAACTGGTGGGGAGAACCGGGCACCGAAAACCGACAAATCATCGGACCGGTGGCCTTCGAACCCGTTTTGGATTCCCCAGTGGATTTCAAGGTGCTGCAATAACTAAACTTCGCACCATAAATTTTTCCCCTGCAATTTCAGCCAGTTCACGCCCTTTTGCCATCACAGCTTTTGCTTGACTTCCAACCTTATAAATAATATAATAAATACAATCTCTTACGATAAAGCCAAAATGCCTCTGACAATAAAAAAATACAAGCTAAACTGCAACAACCGCGGCTTCACTTTAATTGAAATGGTCGTTGTACTGCTGCTCATCAGCATCATCGCGGCGGCCGTATTCACACGGTCAATCGGCACCAACCGAATAAATTTTGTCGGGCAGGTGGACAAGATCCGCAACCAGATCCGCTATGCCCAGTCCAGAGCCATGAAAGAAAATGCTATCTGGGGGATAAAATGCTTTGCAAATCAATACTGGCTGTTCAAAGACAGTAGCGCGAATGCAATTGCACTTCCCGGTGAAAAAGCTGATAAAATTTCGCTGGCTGATCTCGGAGTCAGTATGAATGCCTTTAGCGTCTATTTTGATGAACTCGGTGTACCCTATAAATTTTATCCCTTCCAAAAGGTATCAAACGGCAACCCTTTGAATATTACGATTTCAATCTCATCAGAATCTCGCATTTTAAATGTAACCCCGGAGACCGGCTTTATCAAAACCCAATGAACTACTTAAGGTTAAAAACATCCAGCCACCAAGGCTTTACTCTGATCGAAGTCATCGCCACCCTGGTCGCAGTGGGCATCCTGGCGGCCTTTTTCATGCATTTCATGGGCACCGCCCTGGATCACAGCTGGAAATCAGTGGAACTGGTGGCCGGTGAAGCGGAAGCCCAGGGAAAGCTCGATGAAATCATCGCCTATTACACCTCGAAGATAAATGACAATCCGGATACCGCACTTGCGACCGTATTCTCACAATACAGTGGTGATGCGACCATGCAATACATCAAATTTAATACCGTCAGCGGAGATGAAGAGGCCGACGCATCAGGAGATCACTGGACGCTGAAAGTCACCGTGGAGGCTCCGGGCCATAACCTGACGGCCATTTTAACCAAAAGCCGCACGGATGCCGGCGATCCGAAAGTAAAATACTGAAAATGAATACCCAGCGTGGCCTCATACTCGTCGAACTCATCGCAGTGATCGTGCTGGTCGGTATCATCGCGACTTTTACCGGTTTTTTTCTCTACACCGGGTTTACCGGCTACCTGAATGCCAAGAAAACCGCCGACGGGGCCTTCAACGCCCAGATGGCCATGGACCGCATCTACCTGGAGCTGCGAAATATCAGCGAAATTAAGGGGACACCGTCCAATACCTCCATCACGTATAAAAACGAAAAGCTGACCGGAACCCGCACCCTTAAATATGAGAACAATCAGGTCATCATCCGGGTTGATCCCGATGACTATCCGCTGCTTGAGGATGTTGCAGCGTTCAGTCTGTCTTACAGCTACATGAACCTGGACGGCGACACAGCCGCACCGCCCACCGAGGAAGTCGCCGGTATCAACGTGACGCTCGAACTGACCGATGTGAACCGGCAGTTCACAACCAGGGTTTACCCGCGCAACATGATTGAAAAAACATGGTAACGGCCGCTGACAGTAAATAGGCCGAATTGTTGAGGTTGTCATGAAACCACCAGAATCCTCCAATACAAACCCCGGCCCCTTGCAGCGCCTGCTGCATCTGCTTTTGCCCGCAAGGGGAAGCGTGCTGGCCTACATGGTCGTGGTGATCCTGATTTTCGGCGTGCTGGGCGTGATCATCGTCTCCCTGTTTACCACCGCCGCCACCAGCTCGGCGACGCCCAATGATGCCCGGCGGGTGGACTATATCCGGGAGTCGGCCATCCGCATTGCATTCAGCGAGCTGCGAAATACGAATTTTGACCCCGACACCATCAATGATCTCAACAGCTTGACTTACCACCTGGAGCCTTCGGGCTCTTTCAGCTTCAACGTGTTCGGTCCCTGGTTCGACTCCAGCGCGCAATACGAATATAGCGGGGGATCGACCATAACGGTGACCGTGCCGGAAGGAAAAATACCGGACGGATTTACGATCCCTTCCTGGATCTGGCTGGTAAATTATGAATATGTGGACAGAGACTCGCTGGACGTCACCAGAGCCAGAGACCCGGTCGTCTCCTTTTCAAAGGTCGACGATACGACCCTGAATATTGTCACAGCTGGCGATTTTCACCTCGAGCCGGGCGATCGGCTCTGCCTGGCCGTCAAGCCCGAGTCGACCCAGACCATCAACGAAGGCGATGACCTTTTGGTGGAAAATACGGCAGCGGATGTTTTCCCTGCCAAAAACGGGGCGATCAACATCAATCGCATTGACTACGTTTATGAAAAACTCGTCGATGAAGGCAGCCGGGCAAGGCTGGTCAACGTGTCCGCGTCCTCGATGCCGAATCAGTTAACCCCTTTCCCCTTGACCGTTGAAAGTACCACCAATGCCGGCGGAACCTACACCGGCGATTTCATTGTGCTGTCCCCCCGCAACCACATCGTCATCCCCAGCGGTAGCGTGGGAGCCGTGACGTTCACCGGCAAGCTGGAAAACGGAGTCAATATTTACGATACCTTCCCGGCCCAGGCCATGACCCGCAAACCGGATATTGAATTTGACCAGGAGTCGAACCTGCCTGCCATCATGACCGAAAAAGAAACCGACAGCGGCTTTGTCAACATCGACAACACTCAAAAGGCCATCGATATCGGCGGCGGCGGCAGCGCTTCGAATCAGTTCGGCGACACCTGGTTCAACGACACCCGGGCCATTGGCGGCGACACCGACTACTGCGATGCCGGCAAATGCCTGTTTAAAACCGGGGTGCGGGTATTTTTTACCCTGGCTTACTCGGGAACCGGTGAGGGACTTACCTTCGCCCTGCTCAACGGCGCGCTCAACGATGACGGCTCAGCCGGCGGCGACATCGATCTGCCCGAGTTGATGGGCTATGGCGGCGACAGCCGGAAGATTTCCAATCCGAATCTGGCACCCGACTACCTGGATGGAACCGGAGATGGGCTGCAGCCCCCCAAAATCGCCGTGGAGTTTGACGCCCGCACCGAAAACAGCAATTTCCAGTACTGCAATCCGGCGGGCTCCTCGGATCCGGCTGACATAGAGCAAAATACCCGCAACGATCCGCTGACCGCCGACCGAGACGCCGTCCAGTATGTGTTCTGGGGCAACACCAGTCTGACCATCCCCTGCCGCAATGACAAAGCGTCCTATGACGACAACCGCCATGCCGCAGAAGGCCCTGATGAAAATCCCTGGGAAGCTACCACAATCAACGGATATTTTGAAGGCAGCGGTGATATCCGCACCCGGCCGGTGGTTGTGCCGGATGACGTGGTTTATGTGACCACTGACAACGGCCGCCTGCATGCCATCAACCTGGAAACCGGAACAGAAAGGTGGACATTTCCGGACGATGACCCTTTCGTAACGGCTATTGGAAAGGAAACAACCTCGCCGGCCATCAGCAACGATGGCAGCACCATCTACTTCGGCTCCTGGGACATCGACGGGACCGGCAAGCCCAACAGGGTATGGGCCATTCATGCCAGTGACGGCACAAAAAAATGGGTCTTTCCGGACTCGGACCCAGCCGTGGTTTCCATTGGCAAAGTCAGTGAATCCTCGCCGGCGGTCGACAAAAACGGTGTGATATACATCGGGTCCAGCGATAACAATTTCTATGCGATCAACCCCGACGGCACCCAGAAGTGGGCCTATCCGGCCGGCAACGACGTGGAATCCGACCCCATCGTGGACCGCACCGGCGGTGCCTATGACGGCACCATTTATGTGGGCCAGGACGGGGGCAAGGTCCTGGCATTCGACCCCGCCGGTGGGGGAATACCCAAATGGGCTTTTGATGTATCATCAGATGTGGAAACCGCACCTGTTCTCAACAAAAACGGCAGTATTGTCTATGCCGTTGATGAAAACGGCAGGGTTTACGCCATCAACGCGAGCGATGGAAGCCCCGCGTGGTCCTCCCCCGTTGACCTGGGCAGGTTCTCACTTTACAATAATCCGGTGGTGGATCTGACCGGCAGCGGTTTTGACGGCACCATCTATCATGTCACCGATGACGGCCACCTGTTTGCCGTCAAGTCGGACGGGACCGGCTACCGGTGGGACAAATACCTCAACGCCAATGGGCAATCTTCGCCGGCCGTCGGCCCGGACGGGGCCATCTACGTAGGATCCGATGACGGCTATCTTTACGCCATCAACCCGGCCGATGAATCCGTCGTGTGGTCCATGGACACCGGCGCCCCCGTCAAGTCTGATCCGGTCTTTGGCCCGGACGGAACGGTCTATTCCGGCAACGATGACGACAAGGTGTTTGCCCGCAATCGGATCGCCCGGCCGCCCAACCAGCGCGATCTGCTGATCACCTCCACCGATGGCGTCTCGCCGGTCCGGGTAGCTGGTGAAGAAGTTGCAGTGGACAACGAGGTTAAATGGCTGCAAGGCAAAACAAGCGCCCTGGCCAAAGGCCCCTGGGCCGTGCGCCTGGAGGTCATGCGCAGCGACACGGTAAACGGAAACGGCAACTATGAATATACCCTGCACGCCTGGGTGCGCCAGTGCAATGAATCCGACTGCAGCGATCTGCTGGGCACCTTTTACCCGGACACCCGCATCCAGTACGCGACAACTTCTGAACGACCAGCCCACCTGGCCCAGACCATCGAGCTGAACTCAACCGATCATAGCCGGTTCTACCAGTTCCTGTTCGGTTTTACCGGTGCGGTTGCCGCGGGCGACACCCAGAGTGCGGTCATCGACCATTTCCAGCTGAGCTTCATCCGCCCCAACGACCCGATCATCACCTCGGATCCGGACTGGCCGCCGCCCTGAAAAACGATCCTGTGCTTTACGCCTCCCTGCCGGGCCACCGGCGGGGCCCAAAAAAATCACCCCCTCACCGCACGCCGGTAAAGGGGTAAAAACCGGTGTGCCGTCAGGGGGTGATCAGGCAGATGCAATTTTGCGGGGATATCTCCCGGCTATACCTTTTTCCGTTTGCTGCCAAACCCCGCCACACCCGCCAGACCGACGCCCAGCAGCAGAAGGGTGGCCGGCTCAGGAACGGGTGCAACCTTGCCTTCTCTGAGTGTAATGCTTTCTTTATCGAAGGCCCTGGCCTCTTGTCCAACAATATTTTTTGTTATTCCGTTTATGGAAAAATTTAACGAACTGGTTCCCACAGCAATCACATCAAAAAAAACGGTGGCAAGGATAAACTTGTCTGGCTGAATTAAATCAAAATATTGTTCATCTTGTATCAGGGATGTTTCCCTTAAATTTACAGTCCCTTTATCATTGGGCGTGAATAAATTTTGAATTGAAAATGGCAATCCATCCCCAAGCCCCGTACCGTATGTTACATTGATTGCTGCAAGAATTACCGGGTCATAAAGCACATCCAGATCAAACGCTGACACAATCTCACTGCCCAAATCAGACACGACAATGTCCACATCGATTGTGTCCCCCATGTTCACAGACTGCACTGCCGGATTAAACCCGATGGTTATGGCTGTGGCCGGTGCTGCCAAGAGGCAGAGTGCCGCCAGCAGCGTGGCCAGGTAAAGTATTTTTTTCATGAAATCCCCCTTTTTTTTCGGCTGCCGGACCGCGGTCACTGAGACCGGTCGGCATGGCCAATCTTCTGCCGCTTACTCGGAGCAAGTATCTGCCGGCTGGCAATAAGCGTAAGTGCATTGCAGTACGCAGCCCCGGGCATCGATGATCGTGATGGTCCCGTCAGCGTCCCAATCCCGGGGATCAAACGGTTGATCAGCACTGTCTCCGATCGTAAAGAAAACCCCCAAAATGTCATAAATATCGATAACCGAGTCATCATTGAGATCACACACTTGCCCCTGGGGCTGGGCACTTTTTACCGCAAGGTCAAACAAAACCGGCGTGACCCCCTCGGCTTTTTCATTCGGCTGGAAGGTGACCCGGATCTGGATTAACTGCCCGGCCATATTAAACTCCATGCCATTTTCCACCTCAGTATAACCCTGCCCTGGCAAATCATCCAGTTTTGCCAGCTCATCTTCTGTTTCTGCCGCCCGGGCCTCCACCACGATGCGGGTCCCCTCCGGCTCGCTGCTGTTCCAGCTGATGACGCCCCACGGGTTTCCGGGATTCTGACTGTCGTGGATCACCGTCCAGATTCCTTCTGGCGCCACGGCACCGGTCATGTTGCCGTAATTGTCCGGATCTGCAAAATTTCCTAAATCAACGGTCAGATCGACATCTGCGGGTTCTTGCTCTGTGCCCGGATTAATTCTCATGACATTGTTGGAACTCAGATTGGTGACCCAGACCCGCCCCCGGGCATCAACGGCAATCCCGTTCGGACTGTCCCCGGAAATCCCGGTCGGATTGTCCCAGAGGTTAATGACACTTTTGATGTTTCCATTGTCATCAAGTCTGACAACGTGGATGTTGAAATCTTTGGCTATCCAGATGTTGTTATCTGCCGGCGTTACCGCCACCCCGGTATCTGCACCCCCTACACTTGATGTTGAAAATGGGAGCTCCGAAATTGAGCCGTCCGGATTGACCCGCTGGATGGCTTGCCCAAACCACATGCTGTTCCAGATGACGCCCTGGGTGTCGGCTGCCAGCCCCCATGAATAAGCAACATCGATACAGGCCCCCTTTTTTACAGCGGGATGCGGATCATAGCGCAGCAGCATGTTCTGGGTGGGACTGGCAGACCATAAAATCCCATTTGCATCCACCAGGCCGCCGAAACCACCGCAGCCCAGGTCAGTCGCGCTGAAAGAATCTTCATCGATGATACTGGCATCATGGCCATTGAGATGGTAAAATAGGTTCGGCGATCCGCCTTCAAGTGGATTTCCGTTGAACCCGGCATAGCCCCCGACCCAGACATTGTCATCGGCGTCGACGGACACGTGATGGGCATTGGGCGCCCCGGGCAGCCGCTGGTACAGCAGGATGCATTCGTCTTCAGCCCATTCAACGATGCCGTCTTCGCCGCCGATCTGGTCGGTGCCGCCCGGCCAGGAAAGGATGTCCCCCAGCCCGCGGGAGGTTCTGATCAGGCCGTCATTATTCCGATCGACGCATGTGTTGTAGCGAAAGGGTCCCTGGATGTATTCCGTCATTTCACCGGTTTCCGGGTCTACTAACCGCGTGCCCCCGATCACGATACCGATTTTCACCACCGACCCGCTGGGTTCTCCCCCTTCGGTTGTGGGCTGGTCTTCATCCCGGTTCGCAGTCCAGACATTGCCCTTGCTGTCCACACTCGTCCGTGAGGGGTTCCGCTCCCGCCCCAAGGGTGCGGTGCGGTATTCCCCCAGGATTTCTCCGGTATCGGCATCTAGTCTCAGGACAGTCCCCCGCCCGGAGGCAACGACATAGACAAAGGGACTGATGGTGGGCATGTCGAGCTGGAGCTGGTCTTTGTTAGGATTGACGTTGATCAACTCCCCTTCTTCAAAGTCCGCACTGCTGATATAGGTTCTGTCGGCCAGGGCCGTCTGGCCGATAAACAACAGCAGGATGACAAACAGGAATACACTCAGCTTTTTGGATGGCATCGCGGTTCTCCTTTCATTGCCGGGAGGCAAACTTGCGCAGATTTTTTCTGAAACTTACGAACGGCCGCCCTGCCCGGTTCGGATCTACCCCCGTCACAATCCGTCCGGTTCGTCGCAAGGTAAGCCGAAAATTAAAAAGCAGTTTACAGCTGAAAGTCTTCAATTGCAACTTCAGATCTAAATGAATAAAAGGCTTGCAAGATATATGCACATCCTCGAATTATGTTTTCCTAGGAATGGAATATTAAAAAAATCGTGCAATATTATGGGGTTGCGCTAAAGATGAGAAAGCTGCCCTACAGCGGATATAACAAGATTTTCCCACAAAATATGGTAAAAAGTTTCCCAATATGAAATGATTTTCCCATTTCCGCCAGGAGTTGGAAGGCCGCCAGTCGGGCGGATATGCCCCGTGAAAAGCATCAGGAGACAAAAGAGAACCGGGGATTAATTTTGCGGACCCTGCTTTCGTCGAGCGCCTTGCGCACGGTCCGGGCCAGCTTGCTCATCACCATCGGCTTAAAAACAAGTGCCTGCAGCTCCATATTCCGGACACTTTCTTCACTAATCTGCTCGCTGAAACCGGTGCATAGAATCACCGGGATGTTGGGGCGGATGCGCTTGAGTTCGGCGGCCAGTTTGTCGCCTGTCAGATTCGGCATGGTCATATCGGTGATCACCAGATCAAACTGCTCCGGGCGAATTTTGAACAGCTCCAGGGCCTCGATGCTGGAAGTCCGGCAGATCACCTTGTAGCCCAGGCGCTCCAGCATCTGTCGACCCAGGTCCACCAGGGCTTTTTCATCGTCCACGAAAAGAATCTGCTCGCTGCCGGTGGGCAGCCGAACAGTGTCCACAGTGGCGCTGGCTTTGGCCGCCTGCTGAATCACCGGCAAAAACACCTCAAAGGTGGTCCCGCGTCCCGGTTGGCTGTCCACGCGCACGGCCCCGCCGTGGCTTTTGACAATACCATGAACCACCGCCAGTCCCATGCCCGTGCCCTTGTCGCGTCCTTTGGTGGTAAAAAACGGATCATAGATCCGCGCGATGACTTCCGGCGGCATGCCGCAGCCGGTATCTGCCACCGTCAGGCACAGGTAGGCGCCAGGGGACAGGTCCAGTTTACGCGCTTCGTCCGCGTTGTCTATTTTAACGTCGGTCAGGCCCACCTCCAGGATGCCGCCCTCTTCGGTCATGGCGTGGTGCGCGTTGGTGCAAAGGTTCATCATCACCTGGTGGATCTGGGTGGCGTCGGCCAGGGTAGCTGAATCGCTGGTGATGCGCCGGCGGATCTCAATAGTGCTGGGCAGTGAGGCACGCAAAAGCTTGATGGCTTCATTGACAATCAGTTTGACCTGGATGGGTCGCAGCTCCTGCTCAGCCTGACGGCTGAAGGCCAGGATCTGCTTGACCAAGTCTTTGGCCCGGGTGCCGGCCGTCAGTACTTCCTGCAGGTTGCTGTGGATCAGCGACCCGGGATCGGCGTCTTCCAGGGACATCTCCGTGTAGCCAAGCACCGCGCCGAGGATATTGTTGAAATCATGGGCGATGCCGCCAGCAAGGGTGCCGATAGCCTCCATTTTATGCGCCTGCTGCAGCCGCACTTCCAGCTCCTTTTTTTCCTGTTCGGCCTGTTTGCGCTCTGAAATGTCGCGTGAGGCTCCCAGGATGGAAACAATCCGCCCCTGCTTGTTGCGTACAAAAGTTGCGGTCACTTCGATCCACAGGGTCGAGCCATCCTTGCGGTACTGCTCGAGTTCCAGGACCCGGGAGCGGTGAAAATCCGATCGGTCCTTTTTTTCTGCGGCCAGTTCCTTGCCGATGACCGTCCGGGCATGCTCCAGGGAACCGGGAGTGAAAATTGCTGTTAAATCCAGCCCCATGTACTCTTCGGGTGCAAAGCCCAACACCCGCGCCACCGATGGGCTGACATAGGTCAACTGCTCACGAAACGGGTCAAACACCCAGATAATATCCGAACTGTTATCGGCCAGCAGACGGTATTTTTGCTCGCTTTTGCGGATGGTTTTAACCGAGCGGGCATTGATGATGCTCAGGGCCGTCTGGGAGGCCACGCCCATTAAAAGATTCATTTCGCTGTGCCCGGGCTGTCGGTGCAGGTTGTTGTTTTCCACCACCATCACACCCAGGCTTTGCTTCTCATAGACGATGGGAAGGCAGACAAAAGACTGGACGCCCATCCGGTGCATGAGCTCGCGCCTTTTGGACGAAGCCTGTTCAATGATCCCGGCAACATCTTTGACCAGAAAAGGCTTTTGTTCGTGAAATGAACGGATAATCAGCTCGTCGCCAACCAGAGTTTCAAGATTGAATTCATGATTGCGCAACAGGGATTGCTGTTCTTCGGTGTAGCCGAAACTGGCGCTCAGGTGCAGGCGTCTGCTGGCCGGGCCGGCCAGCAGAATCATGCCGCGGTCGAAACACAGGTGTTTTTCCACCACCGTCATGATGCTCTGGGCAATCGGTTGCTCATCCAGAATCCGGGCCACGGCCTGACCAATTTCCTGGATCAACTGCGCATTACGATGGCGGATGTTTATCTCATCGATCAATTCCCGGGCGGCATTGCCCTGGTTTTCAATGGTGGTCACCAGCCCGGCTTTGGTCAGCCGCTCGGCCCGCAGGAAAATAAGCAGTATGATAAAGGCGCACCCCAGCACCAGGTCGCCCCAAACCCGACCGGGCACAAAAGGGTAGGCTGTCAGGCAGCCGGCCAGACCGATGAAAGGCGCCGCGCGGCTGACCTGCTGCCAGATCAGGGCCGCCGATTTTTCCCAGGTGACGATGTAACGACAGCAGTCGTCGCCGCGGTGGATACAGGCCGGATGCTCAACCTCGGCGAACTTATGATGGACCAGCCCGGGGACCGCTTCCAAGGTCCCGATTCGGTTCTCGCATTGATACGGTTTTTCCATGGTTCCCGGCGTGGGAACCGAAGTGATTTCCACCTTGTTGCTCGCCAGCTTTTTGGCCGTCATCACGGCTCCCCGGGACATGGTCATCACCAGTTTACCAGCTCTCAGGTAAATGGAAGTCAGATTAATCAACCCCAGGGCATACTGTTTGGCGGCCCCCAGTCTTTTGGACGATACCGTGAATCGGCCTGCATCCCGGGCAATATGGGGGTTTCCGGTTCTCAAGGCAATGATGTCGTGGAAGCGGTCGGTCTGGCGCTGGCTAAACCAGTGACCGGGGTCTTCGACCTCCAGGGCGGTCATTCCCGCAGCCCGCAAAACAGAGTCAATTTCGATTTCCGGGTGAAACTGCTGCAGGTATTCAAGATAGGTGTTAATGATGCGGCTGTTGTAAAGCGGCGTGTCGGAATCCGCAGGCGGCTTCTGCCTCACTTGCGTTGCGGCGCTTTGTGGAATCGAGCCCCAGTTGTTCACGGCACCATTTGTGCTGCCGTCACGAAAACTGGCCGTTGCATCGGCGGCGGCGCCGAGTCTATTGTTTTGTCTTTCCCTGAATAAACACATCAAGCCGTTCATGAGATCCTGTTATCGCTTTTCGATGTGGCTTTACCGCCCAGGCTGTTGGCAAACATAAACAGCATCCCCTGCAGTTTGGGAGAATCCTCTTCAAACTGAATGCCCAGGGCCAGGGTTTTGGTGCCGTTAAAATGAAT
>JAOZPY010000423.1 GCA_029932495.1 Desulfobacterales bacterium | reverse complement strand
ATTTTCAGATCCTTTCCTTTCGGTAACAAGATTTCAGAAATAATGGACGATCAACGCCGTTTAGTCAAGACCATTTCAAGAGATTTAGCGGCCGCAAACCTGGAGGATCACCGAAGTTACCCCCTGTAAAAAGTCTCCCAGTCTCATAGCTTCATAGCCTTCCAGTTTTCAATTGCGCCGCAGGCGCTAACCTTGAACCGTGTACCCTGTACCTTGTACCCTGAACCTTTTATTGCCTGTACAAAACCGGGTTGCTGTGATATTTTTCGATAATTCAATTGCCTATCTGATTTTTCCATAAAAGGCATGGACAATGCTACGGGACTTATAAAAATAGACGTGAATTGGCGCGCGCCTGGTGTTTTCTGGAAACCGGTATGATTTTCAGCTGCTCAGTATCTTCGCAGTGTCCTTTGTTGGGGATGAATGGCACGGGACTGATTGAGTTTATCAGAGGATTGGGTCTCATCCCAAACAAGGGACACATTGCTGGGACATGGTTTCATACCGGTTGGAAGAAAATAGCAGGCACCGGCCAATTCATACCTTCGATGGGCTGTAATTTTTCGCCATTGTAGGTCTTGATTCAGCTACAGTAAATAGGGTGTAAAAATTATGGGAGGAAACGATGAGATAGTAAATAAAAACTGGCTGATTTGTGCAGCGCTGATCATGGCGGCCGCTGGTGTGCTTTTTTATTTCGACACCCGGATTTCGCAAAGTGCACGGAACCTGATTCCACCGGCCTATGCCGGCATCCCGCAACTGATCACCCACCGGGGGCTGTATCTTTTCTACGCCGTTTTTGCCGGTCTGCTGACTTTCGCGCTGGTCCGGAAAAACCGGCAGCTGAAAAACCTGTGTCTGGCCTATCTTAAGGCCCAGCTGGTTGTTTCGCTGGCCGTCGTGCGCGTGCTCAAGATTGCTGTCGGCCGGGCGCGGCCCGGCAAAAGCCCGGCATTGGATTTCTTTTCACTGGACTTCAGCCACAACTCGTTTCCCTCCGGCCATGCGGCCGATGCTTTCGTATCCGGCATGTTTCTTTATTATCTGCTTAAACAGTCCGGCTGCGGCGGCTGGCGCTTTTTGCCGCTGCTGTATGCCCTTTTGATTGCCGTCTCCCGGGTGTTTGTCGGCGCCCACTATCCATCGGATGTGGCGGCTGGAATGGCCATTGGAATCATGGGCGCCTGGTGGTTCATCTCCAGGCTGCCCCCCGAGCCACGGCAGGTTCCCAGATCATGAAAAAGAAAAAATCAACTCCGACGGCAAAAATCCATCCTGAACCCGATCCAGCGCTTTTAAAAATCGCCTCCAGCCGTCTGCCGGCAACCGCCCTGATCGTGCTGGTTTGTCTGGTTGCTTATTACAACGCGTTGTCCAACGGATTTGCTTTCGATGATTTGGGCGTCATCGTCAACAATGCCTACCTCAAGCGTCCGGGGCAGTTTCTGGCCGCCCTTTTTAATCTTTCCTACTTCAAAGTCGCCGGCCTCGAGGCCAGCTACCGGCCCGTGGCCACCCTGTCTTATCTTTTCATCTATTGGTTCGCCGGCCTGAATCCCTTTTACTACCACCTGCTCAGCCTGGTGCTGCATGCCCTGGCGGCGGCTCTGGTTTACCGCCTGGCCGACGGCATCTTCGAAAATCATCTGCAGGCCCTGCTGGCCGGGCTGCTGTTCGCCGTCCATCCGGTGCTGACCGAAGCCGTGGACTGTATCACGTTCAACGAAGACCTGCTGGCCGGTGTTTTTTTCCTGGCCTCCCTGCTGCTTTACATTCAAACCCAGGCCGGTTCGGCCGCTGCCACCCGCCGAAATTACTGGCTGGCGCTGGTTTTATATTTTCTGGGGCTGTTGTCAAAAGAAATGGCCATCACCCTGCCGGCCGTCATTGTGCTCTATGACCTGGTATTGAGGGACCGCCCACCCGACGGGATAACGTCAAAACGCACCTGGGCCATTGTGAAACAACGGTTCGGTTTTTATGCGGGCTTTGCAGCTGTCAGCCTGGTGTATCTTGGCATCCGGTTTTTAATCATAATCAGCCCCGGCGGCACCATGCATTTTTCTTACGGCAGCCTTTGGCAAAGATTGGTCTTCCTTCCCTGGCATCTGCTGCACTTCGTCAAACTGGCCCTGTTTCCCTATCCTTTGACCGCCGATTACGTGTTTGCCTACCCGGCAAGTTTCTGGGAGGCTTCGAATCTGATCGGCCTTGCTGTGGTGGCCGGCTTGCTGGCCATCAGTATTCCAGCATATCACCGGTCAAAGCCGATCTTTTTCGGAATCTGGTGGTTTTTGATTACCCTGCTGCCAGTTTCCAACCTGATTGAAATTTACAACCCCATTGCTGAGCGCTACCTTTACATCCCGATTATCGGGTTCTGTCTGGTGGTACCCGCGCTCATCAGTGCGCTGGCGGCCCGGTGCTTTTCCCGTCCGACCACAGCCACCGCCGCCGCCCTGATTCCGCTGGCGGGCATCCTCGGTGTTTACGCCTGGCTGACCATCGCCCGCAATGCCGACTGGAAGGACAATTTTACACTATGGACCCAGACTTTGCGAACGACGCCGAACAGCGCTGTGGCCCACGGTAACCTCGGCCGGGCATACCAGGATCGGAGGCAGCTGGATGAAGCCCAAAAGCATTTTAAAATCGCCATCGGCCTGGACCCGCAGGATTTTAAAAGCTATTACAACCTGGGACTGGTCTATTTTCAGAAAGGGGATCCAGACCGGGCGATAAAATACTTCAACCGCTCCATTGAACTGAACCCCGATTGTTTCAACTGCCACTACAACCTGGCCATGTTGTATCACAAGCAGGGTCAGCTGGAGCTGGCCATCACACACTACCTGAAATTAATTGCCTTGAGACCTGAAAACTTCGCAGCTCACAACAACCTGGGTTATGCCTATGCCATGCAGGGCAGTCTCAAGCGGGCCATCGCCCAGTGGGAAATCGCCCATCGGCTGGATCCCCAAAACAGCCAAGTGCTCCAAAACATTCAAAAAGCCCGCCGCCTGCTGCAAAATTCGGGCAGCCTTAATTAGTTGCCATCCATAAATGGTCTTTTTTCCGCTGGACTGCCCCATGCAACGACACCCATAACAAACGACGTAAATTGGCCGGTGCCTGGTGTTTTCTGGAAGCCGGCATGATACTCAGCGACTCCCTATTTTCGCAGTGTCCCTTGTTTGGGATGAATCGCACGGGCCTGATTGAAGTTAGCAATTGATCGGGCTTCGTTCCA
This sequence comes from Desulfobacterales bacterium, assembly GCA_029932495.1. GTDB lineage: Bacteria > Desulfobacterota > Desulfobacteria > Desulfobacterales > JAFDCJ01 > JAFDCJ01. The sequence goes on along the minus strand of JAOZPY010000423.1, from coordinate 147 downwards.
AACAAGGGACACTCTGCTGCGGTATGGTTTCATGCCGGCTGGAAGAAAATGGCAGGCGGCGGCCAATTCACATCTGATTTTTTTGATAAAATTGGTTTCTAAAGCCATAAAACCGATAGACCTCCAGCTCATGGGCCGGCCAGCCGT
>JAOZPY010000422.1 GCA_029932495.1 Desulfobacterales bacterium | reverse complement strand
AATCTCCAACTTCTGTCACTGCTTGCGGGTCAATCATCTCAATTTCAATCTCCGCTTCACTTTCATCCGGTGCTTCAGGCATTACGATCTCCGGAGCCGCCGGGGTGGGTTCAACCGGTGCCGATGAATCCACCGCGGCCGGTTGTGCAGCTCCGGAGACAGCAGCTGTTTCAACCGTTGTTGCGACAACAGTCTCTGATGCTTGCGCCGGTAAGGGAGGCGGCGCTGCCATGGCCGGGGGCTGACCGTCGGACGGTTTATCATCCACCTGCGGACCGCTCCCATTCTCTGAAAAGGCCATACCACAATAGGTACAGAACTTGCCGGTGCTGCTCACGGTATGGCCGCATTTCGGACAGCTCATCAGATTTGCATCCATTTTTGTTTACTCCTTCCCGGACATTGGGCACCCGTCGGATCATTTAAATTATTATACCATCGGACGGATAATTTGTTAAGCTCCGGAGGTAATCAGGATCCGCGTTGTGGCATATTCTTAATTTAAAATCACCAGGTTAGATACTCTACCGACATTCACAAACTGCCAACAAAAACCATCTCAATGACCCATTCCACCAGTGAATGGGTGAAAAAAACACGCTTATAATCTAGTTTAGTAAAAAGGAGCGCTGGTGTCAAATTTTTCGAAAATAGTCAATATATTCAAATTATTATGATTTAAGTTCACACTGTTTGACATCCATGGCCACCTTCGATAGGTTCAGCTCAACAAATTGACCGCCGCATGCCGTTGGGGCAGGTCAGCTGAAAAATTAGGGGAACATCTAAATGTATCAAAAAGGAAAAAGGAGTCTTGCGAATGGATAGGAAAATGATCATCCGCTTTCCGGGAGGAAAGCGCGTCGATACCGACTATCATGGTTTTACCATCAAAACCGATCAGAGTCAGGAGGACGGCGGGGATCATTCAGCACCCACTCCATCGTCTCTGTTTTTTGCTGCCATTGGGGCCTGCACGGGACTTTACGCCCTGAATTTCTGCGAAAAGCGTAATATTGACCCGGACCGGGTAAAAATGACAGTTGAAATGCAGCTACATGAAAAAACCCATATGGTTGAAAAAATTATTTTTAAAACGGAATTGCCGCCGGAATTCCCGGAAAAATACATCGCAGCCCTGATTCGCTCAATGAACTTGTGTTATGTAAAAAAACATTTTGAGCAGCCGCCGGAGTTTGAATTTGTGACCCGTATAAAAAAGGCAGCCCAATAATGAGCACAACATACCGTGCAATCGTTTCATCGGATTGGAATGAATGTCTGGCCCCCTGCGGGCCGTTTGACTTTATTGCCTGCGCCTTCCCACAGCTGGAGCCTGCCCTGACCGACATTTTTCGCCAGTATACCGGCAACCGGATCTCACTGGGCCAGGCCGTTAGACAAATTCACGGTCTGCTGCCCGCCCCGGTCACCAAAAAGCAGATGGATGCCTATCTGGATCAATCCTTTGCCACTTATCCGGGTGTGCCGGAACTGATTCAATGGTGTACGGACAGCAATATTTTGTTCATGATCAATACCACCGGCATGATCGGCTATTTTCAGCGGATTTTCGCCAGGCAGCTGCTGCCTCCGGTGCCGGTGTTGTCGGCCCATCCGATGATCCGTTTTCCGGAAGGCTCAAACGACCCCCAGCGCATTTACGAACTTTACGAAACCCGGGACAAAGCCCGCAACACCGAAGCGGTTGCCCGTCGTCTGGAAATTCCGGCAGAAAAAATCATTCTGGTGGGAGATAGTGGCGGGGACGGCCCCCACTTCCGGTGGGGGGCTGAGGCAGGCGCCTTTTTGATCGGCAGCATGACCAAGGTTTCTCTGGACAACTATTGCCGGAAGCATGACATTGCCATCGATCTGCGCTTCGGGCCGGATTATTCAGCCGCTGAAATGTCGGTTGAGGATGAACGGCAGATAAACTTCATGGATCTCGCCGGACCAATCGAAAAGATAATAGCCGCCTAACACCGCCCGTTAACCCCGCGCGTCTGCAAAGGTATAATGGCCAATGCGGTTTCAGGGATTCAAATCCAGCAGCCGTGCCACTTCATCCTCACGGCTTTTGCCAACCACGTACTTGATGGTTTCGATCACCAGCGCCGATTGCGCCTGTTGCCGGGACAGCCCGCGCCAGTATGTCCGGTCGTCAAGCAGCTCAGTCGGCCATTCAGGGTTGCGATGGTTGCTGTTCAGGTACCGCTTCTTCAGCAACGCCGCATACTTTTGCATACGGGATGCAAGCTGGTTTTCGGATAAACCGCGTATTTTTGCAAACCTGCTGGCCAGAGCCTGCGGCGGCGGCAGGCGGGGGTGTTCCAGAATTTCTTTATAAGAGCCGGCAAACCGTTTGAGCCCGTTGTAAATATGCTTTCTTTTGACCATGTTGATCCCGGCCCAGCCGGCCCGCAGCCACTTGAACATGGCGCAGCGCACCTGGGGTGTCCCCGGATCCATTTCATCATAAACCAGGATGGCACCGGAGTCATACATGTACGACTTTACCCATCCCAGGGCGGGGATCGTCAGCCCGGTTTCATCGGAATACAGATAGTCCCAGTCATCATCCGTACCCAGAATATATCCTTTCTTACCGACGCCGGAAGCATCCACCTGGCGGGTTACGGTCACCAGCACCCGGTGTTGCCGGAAGGTAAACATGACCAGCGCATAACGCAGGCGGTAACGGTAATAAGCCCCGGATGATATATCCGGCGTGATCTCGACCTCTTGGAGCCCTTTCAGGACCATCGGTTTGCCGGGCGCTGCCAGGTTCCGTTCCAGGCGGGGCGCGGGCTGTCGGCGGCCCCGGTGGTCCAGCCAGTGAAACAGGCGCACCGAGGACGGCATGGTGGCAACATCGGGGATGTCCGGATTAAACGCATAGGACAGCACGGCACCCAGGCTGCGATGAAGATCACTTTCCAAATAGGCCGAGGGCATGCCGAGGATATCATCGGCATAATACAGGATTCCATCTTTTTCAGGTTTTTCGATGAAATCCATCACCCCGGCAATCTTTGCAGGATCAAAGGAAACCGTTTCAGCGGGATTGACCAGATCGAGCAGATGCACCAGCCCCGTTGACAGGGAACCGGGCAGTGGAATCTGCTCGGGATCGCCGCCCGCCCCGCAGACTGTCGGAAACAGGATGCAAACTGCCAGCAGTATCACGGTCACAGGCAAGGTTCGGCGATAAAAACCGGCGGCAATGATTCTCAGTGGGAATGTCTGCCTGAAATTCAATCAAAAACCCCCGTATCGAAAAAATCGGATTGCAAAGCGATCAAAGGAGAATTAGTTTATTGCGTAACTTCTCAATAAACCCAACGATTCTACTATGAACTGAGCGCAATCTGCATTTTGGTTGAGCGTCATTGTCCATTTGGGG
>JAOZPY010000421.1 GCA_029932495.1 Desulfobacterales bacterium | reverse complement strand
GGTAACGCCCCTGACTACCCAGTACTCATAACTCAAAAAAGTGAAAGGAGGACAAAGAAAAGATGTACAATAATTTACCATGTGAGAAGGTTATCAAAATGGAGACCAGCCACTCTCCGTTCTTTTCCTCACCTGAAGAGTTGGTGGGACATCTGCTTTCATTATGAAATTGTAAATTAGAGACTTTCCCGGGGGCCTTTCATCTAAAATTACAAGTGGAGAAGGGGCCATCCGGGTGGTCGAGCCTGTGCACGGTGATCAAATGAAAATTGTGGCAACAGATGGATATACCCTCAACCCGGGAGACAACCCCTGGGACGAGGTAAGGGCACTTGGTGATCTGACGGTCTATGAACGGACGGCATCGGCGGATCTGATCGAACGGTGCCGGGATGCCGAAATCATTATCGTAAACAAAACCCCCTTCGATGCAGGGACCCTCTCGAACCTCCCGCATTTGCGATTCATCACCATGGCGGCGACTGGTTACGATTGTGTGGATATTGCGAGTGCGGGAAAACTCGGTATCCCGGTCTCGAATATTCCGATATACGGCACCGACACGGTAGCGCAGTATGCGTTTTCCGCTATTTTGCATCTGGCGCACAATATTTCCATCCATGCCGAGGCGGTGCAACAAGGGAAATGGACTGACTCGAAAGACTGGTGTTTCTGGAATCGACCGCTGATAGAATTAAGAGGGACCCGTATTGGCATTGTCGGTTTTGGACGGATCGGTCGTCGGGTGGGTGAAATCGCAAATGCCTTTGGCATGCATGTATTAGCGCACGATCCGTATCAGCAAGAGCGGCCCGATTATGAGGCCTTCGAGTGGTGCTCGCTCGATCAGCTTTTTGCGCAAGCCGATTTCGTGACTCTTCACTGTCCGCTGAATGCGGACAACCATCAATTCGTCAACAAAACGTTGTTGTCTAAAATGAAACCGACCGCGTTTTTCATCAATGCCGCCCGTGGCGCACTGGTCAACGAAGCTGATCTGGCCGCTGCCCTTTCAAAGGGATACCTTGCCGGCGCCGTGGTCGATGTGGTGTCGCAGGAGCCGATACGGTCAGACAATCCGCTTCTTGGCGCTCCCAACCTGTTCATCACCCCGCACCTGGCCTGGGCTACCCTGGCCGCACGCAAACGGCTCATGAGTGGTATCGTGGAAAATATAAAGGCTTTCTTATCCGGCTCTCCCATCAATGTTGTCAATGGTGAGGGGACGTCCGTAAATAAGTAAATAACTTGACATGATGATGAAATACTGGTAATAGAAGCTATGCCGAGACAAGCCCGCCTTGATGCTCCCGGTGTTCTGCACCACGTTATCATCCGTGGCATAGAACGCCGAAAGATATTTCAGGACAACAAGGATAGAGATAATTTCCTTGGCCGCCTGGAAGTGCTTTTACCGGAAACAAGCATCACCTGCTACGCCTGGGCACTCTTGCCAAATCACGCCCATTTCTTGTTCCGAACCGGGGACATACCCTTGTCAACACTGATGCGTCGATTGCTGACCGGCTACGCCGTAACCTTCAACCACAGGCACAAACGCCATGGCCAGCTTTTTCAAAACCGCTACAAATCCATCATTTGCCAGGAAGATGCGTATTTCAAGGAACTGGTGCGGTATATCCATCTCAACCCGTTGCGGGCAAGAATCGTCGATGACCTTTTCGAACTGAACGCATATGCTTATTGTGGCCATAGTGCTCTCACGGGTGGGACGAAACAGCCATGGCAGGACAGTGAATATGCCTTGTCATTTTTCGGTGAATCGATTCAGGAGGCCCGAGAGCAGTACCTTCAATACATGGAAGCAGGGATTGAGCAGGGAAGACGACCTGAACTCGTAGGGGGTGGCTTGATACGGAGTCTCGGCGGATGGCAGGCGGTAAAGAATGCGCGCTTGCGTGGTCGGGAGAGAATCAAGAGTGATCATAGAATCCTGGGGGACAGTGCCTTTGTGATGGAGGTGCTTGGAGAGGCAGAAGAGAAACTTGAACGTTTTTATGAACTGAAAAGCAAGGGATATGGTCTTGATGAAGTAGCGCAGAAGGTTTGCGGTATTTTTGGTATAGAGCCGGAAGAGATATATGTAAAGAGCCGGCAACAGAGAAGGGTGGATGCAAGGGATTTGTATTGTTTCTGGGGGGTGAGGGAGCTAGGGTATTCATTGGCAGAGCTGGCAAGGGTTCTTGGGATGACCGGCCAGGGGGTCGGCTATGCCGTGCGGCGGGGAGAGCGGATCGCCAAAGAAAATCATTATAGGCTCACAGATCGGGTTGGTTATTCATTTAAGGACGTTCCTTGCTCCCCCCGCTCCTTGAATAAAAGGTACTATTAATGAAAACCGGGCTCATATGAATTGGTTTGGGAGGTATGAAAATGATAGTACGGCTGTGGCATGGAAGAGTCGACGCTTCAAAAGCTGATGAATACGCAGCGTTTATGAAAGAAAGAGCAGCGCCAGATTATAGTTCTGTGGATGGCTTGCAGAAGCTCTATTTCCTTCGGCGAATCGACGGCGAGACCGCGCATTTCTTATTGATTACACTGTGGGATTCGATGGAATCAGTAAAAAAGTTTGCCGGAGAGCATCCCGAGAAAGCCAAGTATTACCCGGAAGATGATTCTTTCCTGCTCGAAAAGGAAGAAACATCGGCCCTGTATGAATTATTCTTTGAAAAGTAATAAAGGGAAAGGGACGCGCAAGGGGTTGAGGGGCGGGCAACAGTGAATGGTGCCAAGGGATCTCTCTGGGATAGTGAAAATGGCATACTACGCGGAGAACCTGTCGGGAAAGCGCCTTCAACAGTGTTATGAAGTGGCGCCTCCCCGCGTGAAGCAGTATTTACGTGCGGAGATTGACCATATCCGGAGCCGGCTTTGCCCTGAGGACCATGTTCTCGAATTAGGGTGTGGGTATGGGCGCGTCATGCTTGCACTCGCCAGGGAGGTTTCCCGCGTGGTGGGTATTGATACAGCAATCGAAAGCATTACCCTCGGTCGTCAGCTTTGTACGCCTGATATGCACTGTGAGTTTATTGAGATGGACGCAACGGCAATGACGTTTCCGGACGCCCAATTTGATGTCGTCATATGTGTGCAGAACGGGATTTGTGCTTTCGGAGTTGAAAAGCCCCGACTGGTAGAGGAGGCGGTTCGTGTTTGCAGATCCGGGGGGCGTCTCCTGTTTTCAAGTTATGCGGAAGGGTTTTGGCCACATCGGCTGGAGTGGTTTCAGCTTCAGGCGGCACATGGTTTGATAGGCGAGATTGACATGAAATCTACAGGAAAGGGCATCATCGTTTGCAAAGACGGGTTTCGGGCTGGTTTCATGCAACCGGATGAGTTCAGGGCACTGTGGGAAGGCCTTGGATTGGTGCCGAGCATAACCGTGGTGGACGATTCGGCCGT
>JAOZPY010000420.1 GCA_029932495.1 Desulfobacterales bacterium | reverse complement strand
TATCAGCGAACAATCTCTTTGTACAGGATTATCTTGCCAGGAAGATTTCCCGGCGGAAGTTGGGCCAGCCGGTCGGCATACCGGGTGCAATCGACAGATCCCATGAAAAACCAAACCTGGCCATGTCCCCGGCAACCGGATCGGTTCCCTTCCACCTTTCAACCCCTGGAATCACGACACCCCGGGTGCGCAAAGGATTTTCAGATCTGAAAACCGTCGGATACGCAATTTCAGCCGATGAGTCGTTCCCCCAAAAACGTTGTCAACGGAATCCCCAACACCAGGCATAGCCAAAAAATGGGTTAAGTTCGTTCTGTTGCTAACAACTTGTATCTCCTAGGTAAAGGGTAGATACGATAACTCATAAAAGCCGTATTGTTATGGCGCTTACTTCAGATGAGCAGTAATCAAATCAATCAACGGCATAATCACTATATCATTTAGATAGCCTGGTGCTAACTTGCTGGAGCCAAAGCGCACGATCACCAGTTCATGGGCCGGATCAATATATAAGAGCTGTCCATAGGCCCCCCGGGCGATTGCTGCGTTGCCGTTTTCTTTGTGCCGGATCCACCATTGGGATTTGTAAGACCACCCCTGCATAAACGGATCCGGATATTCGGCTTTGGCAAACAGGGCGGGATCTCCGCCTGCCACCAGTCGATCGATAATGGCTGTGTCTACAACCCCGGTCTTACCGCCCGTGCGCATGAGTTCACCAAATCGCAAAAAATCACGAAGGGTGCACCCGGCCGTGGTGCAGACTCCCACTGGGTCCACCATGTACCAGCCATCATGTTCTGCACCCATATGTTGCCAGAAACGTTCGGAAACCAGATCGCTCAAATCCCGATTGGCAACCCGCTGGATCACGAAAGTCAGCACATTGATATTCGGTTCGCGATAGGCAAAGGCCTGCCCGTGCTCACCCTGTTTTCTGATGGTTGTCAGGTATTCAGCAAGATGTGCCGGTTCCCCGTCCTGGGGGTTGCCCGACGCCATGCCACCGGCACGCAAATAACGCCAGACATCAGACGAGGGGTCCAGGTAATTCTCATCAAACTCCATACCGATCAACATATCCAGTACCTGGCGCAAGGTGGCATCTTCCCAGGCAGTTGCCTTCAGTTCAGGCAGATATTGCGGGATGAATGCATTATTATCGAGCACGCCTTCAGCGATCATCATCTCAGCCAATGTCCCGGCAAAAGACTTGGCGCAGGACATGATCAGATGGGTTTTGTGGGGACCACACTCACCAAAGTAGGCTTCATATAACAATTTTCCTTTGTGCAGTATGGCAAAAGCATCGGTATCGGTTGTTTCCATGGACTCTTGCCAGGTTAGAGACCGTCCGTCCTGGCTTTCTATCGTCAATCGATCAAAGCCCGCGTCATTCAACTCAAGCGGCTGGGCCGCACCTGGCCCTCGCCAGATCGATTTTGTCGGCCTCAGTTGTTGGGTGTTAGAAAAGGTCCATTTAATTTGTGGCCATCTATTGTAATTGCCACGGTCAATGCTGATCACCTTGTCCTCAGGAGGAGGAAACCCTTTCATCCAGCCTTTTTCAATTTGCTTTTCATCCATACCAGGATCTTGCGTCGCCGCCTTGTAGTTGAGTTCTTGTCGAAGGCTTCACCCTATATTGAATAATCGTGCGGCATTGTGGTAGAGCCACTTTTCCTTAACCGCATCTTTTAGAGGCAGCGCCTGCATCTCCTTGACGATCCGGCCGACCGGAATTCCCAGATCTCCCCAGCCGCTGCCAAAAACCACCTGGTCCTGGAGAAGGCTGTCGGCAAACTGCAGCAGCATCTCCCAGCCTGGCTTGGTCAAATACTTCGGCCGGTGCTCCGAGGTGTCGATGTAAATATTCGGATGCCGGCGGGCCACTCCGACCAGTTCATTGACCCAGGGCCAGCCGCCGCAGCTGGCAATGATTTTCAGTTCCGGGAAATCCATGGCGACCCGGTCCAGGTAAAGCGGGCGGCCGATATCCATTGGGATTTCCGTGTTGTAGTTCATGGTGGAATAAATCATCACGGGAATATTCAGCTCCACGGCCTTGGCATAAACCGGGTAAAACCGGGCATCGTCGGCCCGGATCCCTGTCCGGTAGGCAGACACGTTGACGCACTTGAAACCATGTTGCCGGACACCCCTTTCAACTTCACCGACCGCCGCCATCACCCGTTTGGGATCCACCGCCGTGTTGCCAAAAACCCGGCCCGGCAGCCGGGCGACCTGCCGGGCCATGGTCTCATTGTCAAGGGTCGGCAGCAGGCCCCACTGGATACCGGCTTCATCGAGCTGCTTTTCGAATTCAGGCAGGCTGATCGCGATTTTCGACGCTTTTTCACGCAAAAAGGCATCCAGCCGCTCGTCGGAAAGCCGTTCGGCCATTTTCTCGAGTTCTTCGAGGCTGACACCGGTGGCCGCAACCCAGCGCGGTCCAAAAATACGGCGGTAGTTGGCAACCCCTCTGCCGTCGCGGCTGCGGACAACAAATTTCAAAGCCGCCACGATTTCATCCACGCTGGGGGGAAAGTCCAATCTCAGATCGATCACTTTGGTCATAGCAAATCCTTATCTGAATGCATGCCGGGGGCAATCCGGATGCAAATTGAATGATAAACGTATCAGGAGATGATTCTTAATATTTATTTTTCGGCCTCCCGATCATAGCAATGGGTCCCCGAATGCACACCGCCATCGGCCAGGGCGTGTTTTTCGATCTTGCCGGTGGGGGTGGTTGGAAAATTTTTACGATACTCGATATAGCGCGGTATTTTAAATTCGGCAATCCGTTGGCGGCAATAGGCAATGATTTCCCCGGGCGGGATGCTCTGGGGCGTTTGATCCTCGGCCGGAACGATATAGGCCTTGACTTCTTCCCCGCGCTCGGTATCCGGTACGGGCACGACGGCGGCGCTGAGTATCTTGGGATGACTGGTCAGAACGTTTTCAACCTCGGTGGCGGAGATATTATCGCTGGTTCTGCGAATCATATCCTTTTTGCGGCCCACGATATAATAATATCCATCTTCATCCATCCTGAACAGGTCCCCGGTGTGAAACCACTGGCCATCGAAAACCCGGGCCGTCTCTGCGGGCTTTTTGTAATAGCCCTTGAACATTCCCGGTCCTTTGACCCAAAGTTCGCCGATTTTCCCCTGGCCGACCTGTCTGCCATCATCGTCGACGATTTTTACTTCTCTAAAAGGGGCGGGCCGTCCCACTGTTCCCGATCCTGTCATGTGATCGTCTTCCAGGCCCACCATCAGGCAGCTGCCGATTTCGGTCATACCAAAAGCTTCCCGGGTCCTGACATTAAAGCGTCGCTCAAAGTCCTTGTGAATGTCCGCCGGAAATCCGCCACCCACCAGCAAAAATCTCAGCCGATGGTTCTTGTCATAGGGCGATTCG
>JAOZPY010000419.1 GCA_029932495.1 Desulfobacterales bacterium | reverse complement strand
CCGGATCGATCACATAGGGGTTGGGGATGTTGTGGGGAACCGGCAGATAAATGGCCTTGCGCCTGGCCAGGCCCTCATTGAACGTATCGGGGATTTCAACGGGGCAGACATCTTCGCAAACCCCACAGCCGATGCACCGGTCGGCATCGACCCAGGTGGGCCTTTGCCGCAATGATACCGTAAAGTTGCCCGGATCGCCCTCGATCGCCGAGATTTCAGTATTCAACCGGATATCGATATTTTCATGGAAAAGCCCTTTGCGCAGACAAAACTGGGAGGAGGCATCCCGCTGGACAAGGGGCAGCATTTTGCACATGCCGCAGTGATTGGTCGGAAACTGGTAATCCAGCTGGCTGAGGATGCCTCCGATATGCGCTGCCCGATCGATCAGGGTGACCTTGTATCCGGTTTCCGCCAGATCCAGGGCTGCCCGAATTCCGCTGATACCGGCCCCCGCCACGAGTGCTTTTCCGATTTTGCCGCTCATTGTAACACCTTTCTGGGAAAACTTTTTAGTGTCCATCCATAAACAGCATCTTTTGGCCCGCAGCGGCGTTTTCGCTCTTTTGAAATCCTCGACATAGCCCGCTATGCCCTGCTATCGCAGGGACTGCTACGCCGTCTATCGCAGGGACTGCTACGCCGTCGGTTTCAAAATCGCTATAGCCTTGCTGCGAACCAAAATCTACCATTTATGGATGGACACTGAGTTGAGGAGTCCGCAAAAAATATAATTTCCTCGCTGCCAACTAAAACGATAACCTTAATTTAGACCCACCACCTCACTGAATTCCTCCTCGCGAAACTCCGCCAGCGGCGGCTTTTCATCCAGGCTTCGCCCCGCCTGGTAGTCAAAGCCCTGCTGGGTGCGATGAGCGATCGTACGGAACAGCTCCATTACCGGAATGTCGTTGGGACATGCATTGGAGCACTGGCCGCATCCCACGCAGGCGGTACTCATGTGGGCCAGGCGGGTCAGGTGGTAAAAAACCGTGTCCGTGGGCATTTTCACGGCTCCTTTTTTATCCGCCCAGCGTAAATACTGGGCGGGCTCGTGATCAAAAACATCGGTCACGAACACGCACTCCCGGCAGTAACACACCGGGCAGGCCACCCGGCAGTTATAGCAATTCACACAATTGGCCAGGTAACGGGTCAGTTTGTCCAGGCTTTCCGTGGCCTCGTGAGTCTCGGTGAACATCTGATCCCGAAAATCGGTTCGCTGGGCAATCAGGGCCTCAATGGCCTTCTGGCGTGCGGCCGGCGCCGGGGTGTCGGGAAGGGCGAGTTTTTCAAGGATTTTTTCGCCCTCGTCCGTCATCGGCTGGACCAGCACCTGGCTGGCGGTATCCATGCCGTAAAGACCAACGGCAATATCGGCTCCGGCAGGAATGGGCAGCTCGCATGCCTTGCAGGCCGGCGCCAGATCCACCTCATCCATTGCGGCACCGCCGCCGGTCAAAACGCTGGTGTAATACTTTTTGGTCGACTCAGCGATATCTTCGCCCACCCAGCTGAAATAGTCCGTATTGCTGTAAGCGCCCAGGCAGTCGATCCCGATGATCACAAGGTCTTCGGTTCTTCCCTGCTTGAGCTTGACCAGTTCAATAAACGCCCGTATTTCGCACGGCCGCATGACCGCCGCCACCTTCCGCCCGGATGGTTTGCGGGTCAGCCGGGATGCGATTTTGGCGCCATTCATGGGAAAAGCCGGAGACAGCGGATCAACCCCCTCCAGTCGCTCCGGATCACTGACCAGCGTCGGCATGACCATGTTCTTCATTGGCAGCCGCCAGGGAACCAGGATCGCGCTGATATCGTCCTGTTGAAGAATGGATTTGAAAAACCGCCGCAACGCCGCCAAAAGATCTTGATCCTTCACTTCCAGTTGTGCCGTTTTCGCCATTGTTTCCTCCACAAGTGAGTTCAAGGTTCCGGGTTCAAAGTTTTGAAACAGATTCACTTGCAAATACTACCCTTGTACCTTGAACCATGTACCCTGTACCTGTACTATTAACCTTGCACCCTGTACCTTGTACCTTGTACCTTTGTTTAAATCACCATTTGCAGTTTCGCCTCACTGGGCCCCAGCTTCCTGATCTGCTCCACCATGTTCTGCAGGGTCTCGGCGAGCAGAACGCCGTCGCTGGCCGCTATCCAGGTCAGCCGCAGCCGTTCGGCCTCGAAGCCGAACTGGGGCAGTATTTCTTTTAAGAGCTTGATCCGCCGGCGGGCCTTGTAATTGCCATTGATATAGTGGCAGTCGCCGGGATTGCACCCACTGACCAGCACACCGTCCGCCCCTTCCAGCAGGGCCTTGATCACGTACTGGGGGTCGACCATGCCGCTGCACATCATACGGATGATTTTGATGTTGGGGGGGTAGGACAGCCGCGAAGTGCCGGCCAGGTCCGCAGCGGTGTAAGTGCACCAGTTGCAAAAAAAAGCGACGATCGTCGGTTCGAACTCTTCCATTTTCAAACTCCCTTTTTCAGTTAGCCGTTCCGTCCAATCAACTCAATTAGAGTTCATCTATTAAGCTTTCCAGCTTTCTAGCCTCCTGGCCTTCCAGCCGTTAAGTTCCTCGCAGCCGCAAATCCGCGGAGAACGCAGCCCGGCGGAAAAAAGACCATTTACGTATCTAACCAGCCAGCAGTCCATCGATCTCCGCATAAATCTGCTTGTCCGTAAAGTGCCGCACCTTGGCGGCTCCGCTGGGGCAGTAGGCGGCACAACTTCCACAGCCTTTGCAGACGGCTTCGTTGACCTCGCTGATCCCCTTCAATTCATTGAATTCGATGGCCGCGTACGGACAAAGGCCGATACAGATCTGGCAGCCAATGCAGACATCCGGATCGATATATGAAATCATCGGGGCGACCGCCACCTGCCCGGAGCTGCTCAGGGCCAGCGCTTCGGCGGCGGCTCCCTTGGCCTGGGCAACCGTGTCGGGGATATCCTTGGGGCTCTGGCAGGTCCCGGCCAGAAAAACGCCGCTGGAAGGCGTGGAAACCGGCTCGAGCTTGGGGTGCTCTTCCTGAAAAAAACCGTCACTGCCGGTGGTGATGCCGAAGATGCGGCAGACTTCATTGGCATCCGGCCGGGGCTCCATGGCGGTGCACAGGATCACCATCTCCACCGGAATCTTCAACATCCGGTCAGAAAGCGTGTCCTCGGCCGTTATGATCAGCATGCCGCCGGCTTGTTCTTCCACCCGGGTCGCCTTGCCGCGCACCATGCGCACCCCCTCGCTCTGCACCCGCTTGTAGAATTCTTCATAGCCCTTGCCGAAACAACGCATGTCGATGTAAAAATTATAGATCTGGGTGTCGTGTCCGCACTTGTCCTTGAGAAGATGGGCATATTTCAGCGCGTACATGCAGCAGGTCCGCGAGCAGTACTCGTGGTAGTTGATATCGCGGCTGC
>JAOZPY010000418.1 GCA_029932495.1 Desulfobacterales bacterium | reverse complement strand
TCGCAATAAAAGCACCATTTTGAGGATATCCCATAGGGTGAATTCAAAGGATGGGATCTTTTTATGCCATGTTGTTGGCCCTTTCGGGCCCCGCGTTAGCGGTCCTCCGGGAAAGCCGGAGGGCTTCAGATCCTGTGTTGTCAAGGGTTCGCGGTAGCAGACTACAGCGTCACCCTTGACGCCTTGGCTCTGAAGCCCTCCGACTTTTGCAACATTAAGGTTTACTGAAAATTTCGGGATGTTCAATGAATTATCAATTCGAACCACCGTCACCTGAACGATTCAGGAGAAAAAATCATGCCGCTGAAAAAAACGTCTCACTTACCGGTTTCCCGGCTTTCCCGGCGTATTGTGTTCTGGGTGTTTATCAGTGTGATCGCCATTGAAGCGGTGATTTTCATTCCTTCTTTTAAAAAGCGCGAAAAAGAGCTTTTGTCACAGATGCAAGAAATTTCACGGGTTCGGGTCGCCCTCATCATGCAGATGATACCCCCCACAGCTACAGAGGCGCAACTGTTCAGATATATTCAAAAACTTTATGACGGTAAAATTGTGGTCGGGGGTGCCCTGTACCGGACGAACGGCAACAAAGTCGGCGGTTTTGGTGAAATGCCAGCGCTTTCGATGGCCAATGTCAAGCGTGCCGGCATGCTATTTCTATTTGACCGCAAAAACTCCCGATATGATATCGCCTACTCAGCGGAGCAATTGCATGCAGATTACCGGTTGATTTTACGTCATGACGCCTCATCAATAAATCAGCGCCTGTATGGCTTTTTTTTGCGCATTGCCGGGTTGGTGGTGATCATTTCGCTTTTTGTCACCGGCGGCACTTGGCTTACGCTGCGCTGGATCGTGGTCAATCCCGTTTTGAACCTGAGGCATGATCTTATCCGGGCCGGGGATGCCCTCAGCCAGGACCAGGATACCCCGGAATTTTTTTCGGCCACCACTGAACGCAACGATGAACTGGGGGAGGTGATCGGCGCGTTTCGTCAGATGTACCGGCAAATCGCAGATGCCATTGCCAGACGCAAACAGGCCGAAGCCGCACTGCAGCAAAGTTTGCAGCAAGTGCAATCCTACTCCCGGATGCTCAATGGCGAGCTGGAAAAAGGGCGCCAGATGCAGGTCAATTTTTTACCCGGCCGACTGCTGGAACTTGCGGGTTGGGAAACAGCGGCTTTTTTCAAGCCGGCCCGCCAGGTGGCCGGTGATTTTTACGATCTTTTTGAGCTCCCCGGCGCAAAGGTCGGAATTGTGGTGGCCGACGTGTGTGACAAGGGTGTGGGAGCGGCGCTTTTCATGGCGCTGTTTCGCAGCCTGATTCGCATTTTTTCAGGTCAAACCGCACTCAATGGCCTGCCGCTGACTTGCAGTGATACGGTGCCGGATAGCGCCCCGTCCGCGGGCAGCGATTCGGATTTTGATGCAGCCGATATCCGGACCCTACAGGCCGTTCAGCTGACCAATAATTACATTGCCCTGAACCATGGTGATCTGGCCATGTTCGCCACATTATTTTTTGGAGTCCTGGATCCGGATTCCGGGGTGCTGAGTTATATCAACGGAGGACACGAGCCGCTGTTTATTATGGGTCCCGGCGGTGGCATCAAGGTACGGCTGGCGGCCACGGGTCCGGCGGTGGGCATCCAGACCGAGAGCATTTTCGGCATCCGGCAAAGCCGGCTGGAGCCCGGGGATCTGTTGCTGGGGTATACAGACGGCGTTGTCGAGGCCAATGCGGCGGACGGCACTTTTTTTGGCATGGACCGGCTGGTGTCTCTACTGGATACGCCGCCTGTTTCCGCCGCTGACCTGTTGCGCCGAATTGCAGACGCTGTGCAGCAACACATCGGCACAGCCGATCAATTTGACGATATCACCATGCTGGCCGTGCGCAGAACCCCTTGAGTTGCGCAAAGCCCTCGATGCGTCAGGGCCCCCGATGTTGGAAACAGAGATGATCAACGCGTGAATGCTGCCATTACCACTCGCTGCTGAGCCGGCGCGCCACGGTGCGCCAGTTGGCATTTATTTTGGTCACTGCGTCCAGGCCAATGTCCAGATGGGTTTCCATGTAATCCGAATAGATTTTTTGGGACAATTTTTTGTTCTTGATGCCTTTTTTTTGCAGCGGCATGTCGGAGACCAGCATAACCGATCCAATGGGAACCTCGTAACGGTAGGCCACCGAGAACAGGGTGGCCAGTTCCATCTCAATGGCCAGAATTCTCTGATTCCGCAGATATTCGATGAATTGCTCGTCATATTCCCACAGACGGCGATCAGTTGTATAAACGATGCCGCAGCGCGGCGTCAGGCCCATTTTTCGTACGGCGCCGATGCAGTATAAATTGACCGATGATGCCGGTATGGCGGGAAATTCCTGGGGAAGATAGTGCCGGCTGGTGCCTTCGCCCCGGATCGCGGCGGATGGGACCAGGAAGTCTCCCACCTCGAGGATGTCATCAATGCCGCCGCACATCCCCAGCATAACAACGGATTTAAGATTGTCCAGGTACGCCAGGCAGTTGATAATGAGGGCGGCCTGGGGGGAACCGATGCCAAAATCGATCATCGTGCAATTAATATCGGCGGCGTTGACAATGCGAAAGTTGCCCTCGGCGTATTTACCTTTTGTTTTTTCCCGAAACCGCTTGATATATTGTTTGAAATTTGTAACCAGCACATGATCACAGAAATTTTCCAGTTTACAATTGGTGTATCTCTCCAGGGTTTGGCGGATGTACTCGTGTTCTTTGAGCGACATTCAGGTCTCCTTTAGGGGTATTTGCGGCTCAACCGGTTTAGCCGGGCGAGATACTCTTTTTGATAGCGGAGCCCCAACTGGTTGGCGATTTCGTTTGCCGAGACTTTTATATACGGACGGATATCGATGCCGACCGAATTAAGTTGGGCATCATTTGCCCGGTCCAGAATAAGTACGCAGTAGTACGTCGTCAGGGTACGGACCCTGGAACCCCGGCGTAAAAGATAACTTCTTCCACCGAGGGTGTTCAGCAGGTATCCGGCATAGGTATACTGCGTCTGCAGGGATGGTCGCCCTTGCAAGCCGCCCGGTGCCTTGTCATCCATGCTGAACCACTGGTAAAAGGTTTTCATTGCCGGTTCAATTACGGCCGATTCGTTTTTCAAAATCTGTTTGATCAGCAAAATCTGCTTTTTCCCCAGCACCCGGTAAAAATGGGCCACATTGCGCACCATGCTGTACAGGGAATTCATCTCTCCGGATACGATCGGCGGTTTGGTTGACAGCCGTGCCACCGCAACCTCCCACTGATGGTAGGTCCCGCCGGCCAGCTGAAAGGATTGCACATACGGCTGGTCATCCAGGTAGTGAAAAAAGGCCATGACCTTGCGTTCGATGTTCTCAGAAAATGAGCCTTTTGCTGATTTTTGTCCG
>JAOZPY010000417.1 GCA_029932495.1 Desulfobacterales bacterium | reverse complement strand
TGCGCCGAGTTCTTGCAATTTAGCCCACCGATGCGCTGGCGCCCCAAATGGACACTTTTAGCGAAATCAAAATGCATATTGCGCGGGTGGACCGCAATTTTTTGAGAAGTTACTCAAAGATTTGTAAACCCCTTGAATTCATTGCACAAATATTGTATCCAAGATTGCCACCAGCGTATTTCCAACCCCGTTTTTTTGATTCGCGGCATCGCGCTGGCGGTCCTTGATACCGGCACAGCGGGCAAACAAATCCCCGGGAGTTTGGTCGGACACCCGGTAGATCCGCAACGTCAGGCCGGCCGGGATATCCCGCCAGAATGCCGGGATTTCCCCCTGTCGGAAAGGTGCTGTCCGGCCTTCAGCAATCTGCGCAAAATATGCCATTCGCTTGTCCGCTGTCATGGGGTCTGCGACGACGTTTTCAGCAGCCGGCCCCGTGCCGGTCACATGCAAAACTTCTTCGGCCTGCTGCGTATATTCCAGCACATGGTCCAGAACGGACCGACTATGGGTAATAAACAGGACACCGTCGTGCGGGTCACTGAGCAGAAGCCGGGTCCAGGCCTCCATCCGGGTTTCGAGCATGTAATCGGCGAAATCATCCGGCGCCAGCGAAGACCCTGGCGACAGCCCCTTCAGCGCGGTCCCTTCTTCCGGCTGCAATTGCCGCATCAGCTTTTGCTCCTTCTGGCGGTAGTCCTGCAAAACGCCGTCAACTCCCCGATTCTGCAAATCAAACTGCTGGGCAAAATAGAGAAACATGCGGGCACTCAGCACAACCTGCCGATCGGCGGAGTCCGTTTTTTTACGTTGCCGGGCTTTGATCTCAGCCACAATCTGCGAGGAGGCCGAGGAATCGAAAAGCGGCCGGCGGTCTATGCCGGATTTTAAAAACGCATTTTTAGCGCCGCCGGAGGCTTCCAGTTGCTGCTGGGCCCAAGTCCGGTAATTGTCGACGGCCTTTTCCAGCAATTCTTCGTCTCCCGGCACAGGAACCCGGATATCAATTAAACCCCGGTCAACTAACGGCTGCATCTTCTCCGGCAAACGGCTATGCAAGGGCTGATACACGATAAAAGGTCCAAAGCAGGCCGACAAGGCCTGGGCGACAGGCTCCGAAACGTAAGTGAATGGAAAATAGATTGGTTTCATTTTACACTTTCCCATCGCGCACCATGATCCCGCGCTGTTTGAGCTCATCACGCAGTTGATCGGCCAGCTCCCAGTTTTTCTCCGCCCGGGCCTGGTTTCTGGCATTGATCAGTTGCTGGACTTCGCGGTCATCCGCCATGGTTTTAAATTGCATGATCGCCAGTACGGTATCAATCCGCCCAAGGGCTTCGAGAATCCTGGATGCCCCGGCACGGTCGAGCCCGCCTTTCCGGGTCAGGATATTAATCTTCTTGATATTTTTAAACAGCGAGGCCAAAGCGGCCGAAATATTGAGGTCATCATCCATGGCACGGATAAATTCGCTTTTGATGTCGTAAAGCAACTGGTCCAACTCGCCATAGGGTTGTCCCTCTTTTACCTGCCGCAGGGTATACAGGCAGCGATCAATTCTTTCCAGGGAGCGGGCGGCTTCATCCAGCTGCCGGGTGGAAAATGCAACAGGCTTGCGGTAATGGGTCGCCAACAGCCAGTAGCGAATCAGTCGGGGGCTGTAACCCATACCGGCCAGATCCTCAAGGGTGAACCCCACCCTGTTTTCATCCACTTTTTTACCATCCAGCAGGATTCGTTCGCAGTGGATCCAGAAACGCGCCAGGGGATTGCCGGTTACCGCCGCGGCAATGGCATTGACGTTTTCATGGTGGGGGAAAAGCAGTTCCCGGCTGCTGGCATAAATATCGTAGCTGTCACCCAGGTATTTCATGGACATGCTGGCACATTGCAGGTGCCAGGAGGGGCGCACGTTTCCCCAGGGAGTCTTGAAAAATATCCCCCTTTTTAAATCCGAAAGCCGCGCCCGCTTGAAAAGAGTGAAATCACGCGGGTTTTGCTTTTCGTATTCATCCAGATCCACCGTAACGCCCGGTCGAATCTTGTCCAGGTCAATGCCCGACAGCCGGCCGTAGTCGGCAAAACGCGAGATATCGAAATACAGGGAGCGCAGCTTTTCATAAGCAAAACCCCGGTTGGCAAGTTTTTGCGCCATCGATACCATTTCATCCACATGTTCACTGGCCCGGGGATATTTTGTGGCTGGCCTGACAGACAGGGCCGCCAGGTCTTTCTTGAACTGCTCGAAATGGGATTGGGCAAACGATTCCAACGACTGTTCGGCTTTTTCAGATTCCCGGATTGTCTTGTCATCCAAGTCTGCAATGCTGACGATATGTTTCACCCGATAGCCCCGGTAAGCAAGATACCGGCAAAGCTGATCGGCAAACACATAACGGCGCATTTCCCCCAGGTGCATCCGGGCATGGAGTGCCGGGCCGTAAGAATGTACCGTAACGCTTCCGGCGGCCAGGGGTACAAAAAGCTGCTTGCTTCGGCTCAGCGTGTTGAACAGGGTGACCCCCACCTCATCGCGGACGGTAAACAGGGGCGTGCTCAAGTAACGCTCCCCCCCATCGGGCAGGATCACCACCACAGTACCTGCTGACATCTGCCGGGCCTCTTTAAGCGCCACTGCCATGGCCGCCCCGCTGGACATCCCCACGAAAAGGCCCTCGATTTTCGCCAGGCGCCGGGTCATCTCGAAGGCTTCTTCATCATCGATGTTGACCTTTTTGTCCAGCCTCTGTTTTTCAAAAATCTCCGGCCGGTAGGCCTCCTTCATGTTCTTCAGGCCCTGGAGCTTATGGCCCAGATAGGGTTCAACCCCCACAATCTGAACGGTGGCATTAAGCTCCTTTAACTTTCTGGAGGTGCCCATCAGCGTTCCACTGGTTCCCAGGCAGGCCACCAGCGTGGTGATCCCGCCGTTGGTCTGTTCCCAGATCTCACGGGCGGTCCCATGGTAATGGGATTTCCAGTTGGCCTCATTGTTGAACTGATCCACCATAAAATAGCGTCCGGGATATTCCCGGACCAGCCGATAGACTTCCTCGATGGCCCCATCGGTTCCCAGGTGCCCCGGGGTCAGCATGATTTCGGCCCCCCGGGCCTTGAGGATCTTCTGACGCTCGATGCTGACGGATTCGGACATGGCCAGCAGCAGCCGGTAGCCTTTCACCCCGCACACCAGCGCCAGGCCGATGCCGGTATTCCCGCTGGTGGCCTCGATGACGGTTTTATCCGGTGTCAGTTCGCCGCTCTTTTCCGCGGTCTCGATCATGTACAACGCCGGCCGGTCCTTAATAGAGCCGCCCGGGTTGAAATACTCCAGCTTGGCCAGCACCCTGACATTGGGGTTGTCATTCAGCTGCCTGATTTCCACCAGCGGTGTGTTGCCGATAGTATCGAGAATCGATTGGCCCAT